>CAMYAU010000010.1 GCA_947253735.1 uncultured Varibaculum sp.
TCCTTTCGGACGACGTAACTTCGCGCGTATTCTAGGTTTCCGGCCCCTTCCAGGCTCTGGTTGCTCTTCCGATCGCCCTGCGCATTTTAGAGGCGAATCAGCAGACCAGACCACATCGGGCTACGGTAAACGCAAGTATTAATGCTAGTTCGAAAGCCCGTATTATGCCACACCAAGGGCGCCGACGTGCGCATTTTCACAGCTTTTCTATTTTTTTGGGGAGATTTTTGTTTATTTCCCGGTTTTGCCAGTTCCCTCGGTTATTCGCCCCAACTTAATTTTCGGTTCCCTAATGCTCAGGTTCTTGGCCAAGTACAAATTCGGCTTCTCGTTCATGGGCAACCAGCCTGGCCAATTCCCCAGGTTGCCCTAGCAATTGCCCCGGATCCCCCTGCTGCACCAATCTTCCTTGGGAAAGCACCAACACCTGGTCGGCTTCCTCCAGCTGCTCCAAAGTATGGGTGATTTCGATAATGGTGGCCTGAGGACGGATTCGGCGTACCCGACGGCGCAGCCGCGCCGCTAACTCCGGCTCCAAATGTGCGGTGAACTCGTCTAACACCAACACCGGGGAGTCGTTCAACAGCGCTCTCGCTAAAGATAGTCTTTGCCGCTGCCCCCCTGACAGTGCCCCACCATATCTACCCACACGGGTATCTAACCCTGCAGGTAAAGCCGCAACCACTTGGTCGAGTTCCACGGTCTTTAACACCTGCCAGAGCTGATCATCGTCAGCGTCACCTCTCCCAAGTCGCAAGTTATCGGCAATCGAAGCCGAAAAAATATGAATACGCTGGGTAATCAAAGGAACAGCGCGGCGAATAGCTGCCGGATCAACCTGGGTTAGCGGAATGTTTCCAAAAAGGATCTGTCCCTGATCAACATCCCAGTAGCGCAGCAGCAACCTTGCCAAAGTAGATTTTCCACTCCCGGTGGCCCCACAAATTGCGGTCCAAGAACCGACGGGTATGGTGCAAGAAATATTCCTAAGAGCCGGTCGGGAAGATACCCGCTCCCCACTTTGCGGATAGGTAAAAGACACGTCCTCGAAAATAATCGGGAAAGGAGTTTCTGCCAGGTCTTTTCCACCGCTGGGAACTGCCGCGGGAGCAGTAGCGATACCCCAAACCCGACGGGCCGCCGCGAATGAATCCGCAAGATGGGTAGAAAAGTCTTCTACCCCGCGACAAACTTCCCAGGAACGCAGCACCGCAAAGACTGTAGCCAAGGCAGCTGGAACCACCCTAATATCGGTAGTCTCCGGAATCCCCACCCAGATCACCGCCATTGCGGCCAGGTACATTCCGATTTCAGTCAGAGCGCGGCGTAATGCCTCTAAGGAAGTCAACGTGCGTGCGGAAGCAGTAACAATCGACATGTAACGCTCAAGTTCAATCGTGCGCGCGCGTTGTAGTCCATAACCAGTGACCTCACTAATCCCGTTTACTGAGTCAGTTATCGACTGCGCGACTTGGCCTTTGCCACTAGCAGTCGCATCAGCTGCTCGGTTCCCTTCCCCGCCACCGAGTAACGCTAAGCACCCTAAAGTTACTAAGTAAATAAGGAATAGGAGGGTGCCACTGAGAGGAGAAACCAAAAATCCCGCCAGAATCGAAACTCCCGCAGGAATTATTAGGGCACTGAATGCCGGAACCAGAGTGTGCGCAAAAAATACTTCGATGCGGTCAATATCCGCAGTGATTCGGGTCAGTAAATCCCCACTTTTTGCCCCCACCATACAAGCCGGGGCTTGGGGAGCCAGGCGAGTAAACATTTCCTGGCGCAAAATTTCTAGGGCTTTAAAGGCTACATAATGTCCAGCGAATTGCTCTAGGTAACGAAAAAATGCTTTCAGGAGCGCTAACGCCGCCATCACCCCGATACTCACCCACAGATAGGAGGAGCTCACGGCGTCGCCAGCAGTGACTTTTAGGACGGCGTCGCTGATACGGTAAACCCCAAAAGTAATGAGGGCGATGCCGAGAGCCTGATCTAATAGTCGCGCTACCCCCGAGATATATAGGGGTTTTAACACCGGACGAGCCCGGCGCAACAACCAACCAATCAACTGGGTAGTTCCCACCGTAGGCGCAGCAGATCCTACTACTTCTTGATTGTCTAGAGCCAAGCGCAGGTTTTCTACCTCCTCTTTGGCGGGACGCAGATACTTAAATAGTTCGAGTATTTTACTCACAACTCTGCCTCCCCTAAACCACCATTTTCGAGGTAGAGGACACGGTCAGCGTACGCCAGGGCACTGGCACGATGGGTAAGCAGCACCATGGTTTTTCCCTTCGCTACCTCCGCGAGTGCCTGGGTAATCGCCGCCTCGGATTCTAAATCAATCTGCGAAGTGGGTTCATCCAGAAGCAGTAGCTGTCTTTCAGATAGTAATGCTCGCGCTAAAGATAGACGCTGGGCTTGTCCTCCCGACAAGGAATATCCGTCCTCGCCTACCGGGGTGTCTAGGCCCTGTTCAAACGAGCGAACTTCCTCACCGAGGCGCACTCTGTCCAGGGATTCCCAAAGACGGTCCTCACTGACTCTCGGGGCCACCATCATTAGATTGGAGCGGATAGTGCCGGTGAAAATCCAGGTGTGCTGTTGCACTAGCGCTGATTGGGCTCTAAACCAGGCGCGGCTTTCAGCATCTAGGGGACGCCCTTGCAGGTAGTACCTTCCGGAGGTGGGCAAAAGATCTCCTTTAAGTACCTCAATCAGGGTTGATTTTCCGGCGCCCGAGGCACCACATATCGCCAGCCATTCCCCGTTTTTAACTTCTAAATCCAGGTTTTTAAGTACAGGTTGGCCATCAGAGTAAGAAAAGCTCAGATCCTGTAGAGAGACCAAGGAGTCTGGATTTGGCGACTGGATCTGTCCGCTCTCGTATGTTCTTCCGGTTACGTCCTCACTGTCTCTAACCTGCGTGACATTTGGCTGTTTGCAAACAGAGGCTGCCTCCGCAGTAGTTTCCGAGGAAGACGCTACCTTCACAGGTGAGTCCATATTTCTTGCAACAGACTCAGTTATATTGGCTCCCTGCGAATGGGAGGCAGATTCGCCGGGGGAAGCAGTCCTGCCATGTGAAAGCGATTTCCCATGCGAGGGGGCTTTGCCGCTTAAGAATGCTCGCACCAGGCGCTGATTCGCCATACCCGCCATTCCCACATAAAAGAAAGCTCCGATTATATTCATGGGCTCCAACAAGAGCAGGGTTAACCCCAGCATCGAAACTACCGGGGCGATTACGGAAATATCACTACCCCAAGAACCGTTGATTACTTTCCACAGGGTGAGGGCGAACCCGGTAGTCAGAAGCAAAAGATTAAATCCCAGGTCAATGGCTAGTAATACTAGTTGGTTGGCGGCCAATAAACGCATGGTGGACAGACGATTTCTCTCCCCTACCTCTGCCAATTCTTTCCCCCGCGAATCGGTAGCTCCCAGCAGGGTTAAAGTTTCTAAACCAGAGAGGGCGTCCAGGTAGGAGGCAGCGAGCTGATTCCGTCGCCGACGAGATCTGCTTGAGACCTTTCGGGTTAGTTTCGAGAACCCGAAAATAATCACTGGAACCAGCGGTATAAAAAATAGCAGCACCAGGGCACACCAAAAATCAACAAAGTACCCCATTACCGCCAACACCAGTAGGGGGCTAAGCAGCGCTCCGATCATGGACCCCATGAAAGCTTGGCGGAAACGTTGAATTTTTTCAGTGCCGGAAGTCATCATATCTATCAAGGATCCAGCGCTACGTACTGCCAATACCCCTGGGCCTTGCGCAAAAAGGTTACGCAGCAGTCGTGACTGCAAAGCCAACTGTTCCTTATATACCGAGTGTTGCTCGACGCTAATCCGGACTCCTTCGCATCCTCCTAACGCGATCGCCAAAAAGATTAACCCTCCTGAAGCTCCTGTCAGACTTTTCCCTGAAAAAGCCTGCGCCAAGGTGTAGCCCAGTAGAATCATAAAAGCGGCCGCCATTAGAACTGAGGCCAAGGTGAGGATCACACTGCTGATAATCGCTACTGTCCCCGCGGGACGGGATAGTGACAGTTTTTTCGCCATAAAGTCCTCTAGCTCAGTGGTTTTTATGGCTTCACTTTACTAGTTTTAGTGTCTAAAACGTACCCGCCAACCCTGACCCCAGGCTAAGGGAGGTAAAGTAGCAAACATGAATCAAACCCAGGTGAGCCCCAGCGGTGGCCAAGACTCGAAGCAGCCTGAACTGGCAGCAAATCCTGAAAAAACGGACCCGTTAGCTGATTTAACCCCCTACCAGCTTTATGTTCGGCGACGTCAACAACGCGAAACCATGGTTTTCACCGTTATCGGTTCGGTGATGGCCGGACTGATGGTGCTATCAATCTTGGTTGGATTCGGGATTTTACCCTTCCCGTTCTTCAACGACTTCAAACAGGCACCCCAATATGCTCAAGCGGGAGATGTACCCTGCCCAACCTCGGAAAAAGCAGTACCTTTTGACAAAATGGAAATACACGTGGTCAATGGCACCGATGTTTCCGGCTTGGCCAGTAAAGTAGCCAAAGGCCTCAAAGACCGTGGAATCCCGGTGAAAGATATTGGAAATATCAGTTCTGGTTCCTATGAAGGAAATATCCGAATAGTTACCGGTCCGACCGGAGTTAATGTCGCCTATACTTTAGCGCGCACTTTCGAAGAGGCGGAGATCGTTTTAGATCCCCGGCCTACTTCTGATGTGACCGTGACTATTGGTTCTCGCTATTCCGAAATGGTTAGCCCCGAAAAATTCCAAGAAGAAGCGCAAAGCGACCTCGAGGAAATCGACGGCTGCAAGTTGGTACAGATCGCCTAATTCTTCGGAGCCAAACCCTTTAACCTAGCGGTTAGCGGATTCCGTTCCCGCCTGCGGGACAGAACCTGCCGGAGAGGATGCTACCCGCTTTTCGTAGGAGCGAGACTGCAGATCTGTACCTGCGGGTGCCGAGGCCGGGGAAGCCTGCTCGAGGAAGGTACCGCGGGCTTTCGAAATACCGCGCATCACGTGGTATACCACGATCGCGGCGGCCGACCCCAGGGCAATACCGTTGAAGGTCAAGGAGCCGATCTGCCAGGTGTAGTCAGCGATAGCAATAATCATGGCAACCGCTGCAGTGTTCAGATTCACCGGGTCCGCAAAATCAACTTTATTTTGCACCCATATCCGCACGCCTAGCATCCCGATCATCCCGTAGAGGACAGTAGCGGCGCCTCCTAACACCCCGGGAGGAATAGTAGCGATAGCCGCCCCAAACTTGGGAAACATGGATAGGGCGAGCGCTACGAAAGCAGCCACAATGTAGGCGGCAGTAGAGTAAACGCGCGTAGCTGCCATTACTCCGATATTTTCCGCATAGGTGGTGGTGGCACTACCGCCGCCGCTACCGGCAAATATGGTAGAAATCCCGTCTGCGAATAGTGCCCGCCCAGTCAAGTGGTCGAGATTTTCTCCGGTCATAGCAGATACCGATTTCACGTGACCGACGTTTTCAGCCACTAAAACCAGCACAACTGGGATAAATAGCCCCAAAGTAGAAGGCTCGAAAGAGGGGCTATGGAACTCGGGAAGCCCAATCCAGGCCGCTTTGCTAATAGCTTTGAAGTCAACTTCGTGTTGGATTACCGCTGCTATATAGCCAACACCCACACCTATCAGGATGGACAGGCGGCCGATGATCCCTTTAAAGAGGACGGTGATCAGCACAATGGAGGTGACAGTGATGACTGCGGTGACCGCTCCCTCTTTAAACCAATTCCAGGCTGCCGGGGCGAGGTTGAAGCCGATTAGGGCCACAATACATCCGGTTACGGTAGGTGGCATGATTCGGTCAATCCAAACGATGCCCGCAAAATGAACGATTACCCCGATTATCGCCAAAGTAACGCCCACACTGATCACTCCCCCGAGGGCTGCAGACTGCCCATATTGGGAAGATACTGCGGTAATGGGAGCAATCAGCGCGAAAGAGGAACCCAAATAGGAAGGAAGTTTACCCGCTGTTACCAGGGCGAATAATAGTGTTCCGATCGCGGTAAAGAACAGGGTGGTGTTGGGAGGAAAACCAGTCAGTAAGGGCACTAGGAAGGTCGCTCCGAACATGGCGACCACGTGTTGGGCGCCAATACCGGCGGTACGCGGCCAGGAAAGCCGCTCGCGGGGCATTACCACTTCACCAGGCCCAATAGAGCGGCCATCACCGTGAAGTTTCCACAAACCACGGGGAGACTTTTTCTGAGGTTGCTGGGGGGATAGAGGTTTAAGATTCTGATCGTTAATAGACATTTCGTCCCTATCAGCTAGGAGACTCTGCCCTTTCCGGGCGCGGGTCTGCTTGAGTTTTACGGTCAGAACTTAAGTTTATTCCCCCAAAGCTGCTTAATAAAAGTCAGTCCAAAATTCGTCCTTCTAAACGAATGACCACCAAGCCGTAGACTAAGGCTATGGCAAAGAAACTGGTTTACCGTGAGGAAGTTGATGACCCGATTGAGCTGCCAGATTTATGCAACCCAGAACAGACCTCTCGATTTTTGTGTTCCCTACCGGATGTTTCCGATAAATGTCCCTCTGCTGAAGCCCAACTCATAGAAGCGATGGGGATCCGTTTCCACCACTTGGGTGGGGAGCTAATGATCTGCTCGATGCCGGTGGAGGGTAACCGCCAAACCCTGGGGGTATTGCACGGCGGGGCTAACGCGGTATTGGGGGAAACTACCGGGTCTTTGGCTGCCAACTATGTAGCTCCGATAGGTAAACACGCGGTGGGATCAAATATTTTTGTCACCCATCATCGTCCGGCGGTTGCAGGGCGGGTTTATTGCGTGGCAACTTTAGCGCATAGCGGTCGGACTCTGGCGACCTACTTCTTAAAGATTTTTTCCGAGGACGGGAAGCTTACCGCCTCCGGCACCCACACCTGCGCTTTCGTAGATGATTAGGGCGAGGCTGCGCAAAATACTGATTTCACTACGGAACGTTTACAGAACGCGGCGTTTTCATCTGACCACATTCTGACAACGCACGCCGATGTCATAAGAGAGCATTACGCGAACGTCGAGATAAAAACCAAATCGACCAGGTTGGTTTACCCTGGTCAGAGCCTTAATA
This sequence comes from uncultured Varibaculum sp., assembly GCA_947253735.1. GTDB lineage: Bacteria > Actinomycetota > Actinomycetes > Actinomycetales > Actinomycetaceae > Varibaculum. The sequence continues at coordinate 7,124 of CAMYAU010000010.1, forward strand.
TTTGGTGCGCAAGGGGGGACTTGAACCCCCATGCCCGGTAAAGGGCACACGGACCTGAACCGTGCGCGTCTACCAATTCCGCCACTTGCGCTTGGGTTTAACGCCCGGAAGCGTCAACCAACGAATAGAAATCTACCCCGAAACCAAAGGCGGGAGCAAGCCCACAGGCAAAAGGCGTTACGTTTCACAAGTCAAAATTGTAATTTTCGCCGGCCAGAAAAACTTTTATTCCCCGGCATCGGTATCTGGGAGCTAAATACGGCCTATCAACTTACCGCAAATTCACCCTATTACCCCTGGGATAATACTTATTACTGAGTTTTCGATTAATCTTGACCTTAGGTATGTCTACTGCCCGCTGTTTGCACCGGCAATACCCGACAGCTGAACGCAGCGAGCCCAGGCATTGGCCGCAGATTCGATGACCTACAGGAGAGGACGAAGATATGGGAGTGGTTGACCGCTTCGAAAAAGCCGTATCCCAGGGGGTGAATGCCCCCTTTTCGAAGATGTTTGCCAGCTCGATTAAAGCCGTAGATGTCAAGACGGCGATTCGCGAGAGCATGGACAACTCCCGCGCCACCTTGAGCGATGGTCGAGTGGTGGTGCCGAATGAGTACCAGGTGTTACTCAATCAAAAAGACTTTCAATCGGTAATGGACGCCAACTCGCAGGTACTTTCGCAAGAACTTGCCCAGGATGCTACCGACTACGCAACGGAACAAAGCTACGTTTTTGTGGGACCGGTAGAAATTAAGTTCTCTGCCGGGGATCATCCGCTCGGGGAACTAAAAATCGAGAACTCTATCCGGAGAGGCCCGGCCGCGCCAGTTACTACTGCTGGCGCCAGCCCCACCCACCCGATCATCGACATCGAGGGGCAACAGTGGCTACTCACCGAGCCGGTCACGGTGATTGGCCGCGGATCCGAAGCCGATATCGTAGTCCACGATCCGGGAGTATCTCGCCGTCACCTGGAACTTCGGATTACTCCCCAAGGAGTAATTGCCACCGATCTGGGTTCGACTAACGGATCCTACGTGGAAGGCCACCGTATCAGTGCGGCAACCCTTTTAGACGGTAATGAGCTAACTATCGGCCGTACCCACCTGCTATTTTGGACCTCAAGCGCGGATGAATAATAGGCGGTAATCGTGGCGGTTGGACTTTTATACACTATTTTACGATTCGGTTTTGTTGCCCTGTTATGGCTGCTAGTAATCGGATTGGTATTAGTGCTACGCCGCGACATGTCCCTATCGGCAACTGCCTCCACTAAAACCCCGACTGGCCGTGCACGCACCGGCAACCGGCAACCCAAGCAGTCTAAACCCCGGAAAAGCAAACGTGGGGGTTATCCTCGTTACTTAGCCTTCACAGGGGGTGCTTTGGCAGGAAACCGGTTAAAACTGGATGGTCAACCGATCCTGTTAGGACGCTCCGGAGACTGCACGGTCCCCCTCCGGGATTCTTATGCTTCCAATAGGCATGCTCGCATCTATAACAATGATGGGCAATGGTTTATTGAGGACTTAAACTCAACGAATGGAACGTTCGTTGGTAACAACCGTCTCACCACTTCTCAGCTTTTAGAGCCAGGAATGGTGGTACGGATTGGACAAACAACAATGGAGCTAACTAGATGAGCATCGGATTCAACTACGCCGCCCTCTCGGACATCGGCAAAATCCGCCAATCTAACCAGGATTCGGGCTACGCCGGACCTAACCTGCTGGTACTAGCAGACGGGATGGGAGGGCCCGCCGGAGGGGATATCGCTTCCTCGATTGCGATCGATCATTTGCGCTCTCTCGACCACGAAGCAGCTAATCCCGAAGAAGCTCTAGCTAGCCTGCGAGAAGCGATATCCCAGGCTCACCAGGAACTTTGCGAACGCTCCACCCAAGACCCTGCATTGACAGGTTTCGGTACTACCTGCATCGCTATTCGCCGCAGCGAAGATGCTTTAACTATGACCCATATCGGGGATTCCCGCGCCTATCGTTTGCGCGGCGGGGAACTGCGGCAAATGACCAATGATCATTCTTTTGTGCAATACCTGGTAGACACAGGGCAGCTCACTCCCGAGCAAGCTGAAAACCATCCCCAGCGTTCAGTACTGCTGCGGGTGCTAGGGGATTCTCAAGAGGACATAACCCTCGACGAGTCCCATCCCGAGTTCACCGTAGGTGACCGCTGGTTATTGTGTTCTGATGGGCTCTGCGGTTTCGTATCTGGCCAAACAATTGGCAAAATTCTCTACCGTAGCGAAACCCCGCAACAGGCCTGCGAATCTTTGGTAGAACTGGCACTGAAAGCAGGAGGACCTGACAATATAACTTGCGTAATTGCCGATATTGTCGAAGATCCACAACAACGCGAACCCCAGATAGTAGGGGCAGCTGCTACCGACCGCTTGTCTCAGCTACGCAGCCAACAAGCAGACGAAGCTGCAGGAGATACGCAAGCTAGCGACCACGATCCGCTCGATAACCTCAGTGAAGATGGTAAAGAGGACGAGGACGAATCTTTTTCTAAAGCGCGGGCAGCAGTACCGACCGAATCTTTGGAGGAAGAAACTGACACCCCTAAATATAGATGGGGAAGAATCATCGGGGTAGTCCTGGGACTACTAGTCTTGATTGGGTTGTTTTGGGGGGCCTGGTGGTATGGGATGTCTTCTCGCCCCATGCCCTCCCCGACTGCCACTTTGACCTTGGTGTCTGAAACGGAATCTACTGATACTTCGCCTGCGAAAGAAAAAACTACAATCGACAATCCTTCGCAGCCTGAAACCTCTAAATCTGCTCAGGCCGATAAGTCTTAAGCGTTAAGTGACATCCACGAGTTAAAAAATCAACGCAGGTCCGGTACAGGAAAGGAGGAAAGCACCCTTGGCGAAACTAAAACACCCCACTGGCCGCCTAGCAGAGCTGTTGTTAATAGTGATAGCTCTAGGGGTATGTTTCTTGGGATATTTTTCCATTAACGTCAACCGTACCGGGACTCTCCCCACTTCCTTCATCTTGCACATGTGCGTGTTGGGAGTCTTTGCTCTCGCCACTCACCTAGCGGTCCGTTTCCTCGCCCCCTATGCCGACCCGGTGCTATTACCCGCAGTTTTAGCCCTAAATGGAATCGGCCTGGTAATGATTTATCGTTTAGATTTGGCCTACGGACCGGATTCCATCCTGTACGTCGGGTTTAAGCAAGCATTATTTACCCTGCTCGGAGTGATTTTGATGGTGGTTACTCTAGCAGTCATTCGCGATTACCGGAAGCTACGTAACTACACCTATCTATCGATGTTGCTGGCAATTGGACTACTGTTACTCCCCTTAGCGCCGATCATCGGACGCACCATTAATGGTGCTCGCATTTGGATTAATATCGGTTTTTCCTTCCAGCCCTCAGAGGTTGCCAAGATTTGTTTAGCTATCTTCTTCGCCGGATATTTAACCACCCGTCGCGAAGCCTTAATCCAAGGTGGAAAATCACTCTTGGGGATGCGTCTGCCGCGACTGCGAGATCTTGGCCCGCTGGTAGTGGTGTGGGCAGCCTCTATTTTGATTCTGGTATTTGAGCGGGACCTGGGAACTTCACTGCTAATCTTTGGTTTATTTGTGGCGATGCTGTATGTGGCCACTAACCAAACTTCCTGGCTGCTTATCGGGGCGATTCTCTTCGCCCCGGCAGTATTCCTAGCTTCTCAACTATTTTCGCATGTACAGGCACGTATTGATGTCTGGCTCCATGCCCTCGACCCCGAAATTTATTTCCGTTCCATCGGCGGTTCGGGGCAATTGGTTTCTGGACTGTTCGGAATGGCCGATGGCGGCGTCCTCGGTACCGGATGGGCGCAGGGCTCTCCTTCCCTTACCCCTTTCGCTAACTCAGATTTTATTTTTGCTTCCCTCGGGGAGGAACTGGGACTAACCGGTTCACTTGCCCTGCTCACCCTGTACTTTATTTTTGTGGAACGCGGGATGCGCACTGCCCTTATCGTAAAGGACAGCTTTGGAAAACTTTTGGCCACCGGCTTTGCCTTTACTATTGGTTTCCAGGTGTTCGTGGTGGTAGGCGGGCTTACCAGAGTAATCCCCTCCACCGGCCTCACTTTACCTTTTGTGGCCGCGGGCGGATCCTCGCTAGTCGCCAACTGGGTGATATTGGCTTTACTGCTGCGCCTATCTAATGAGGCGCGACGCCCAGCAACTAACGAAAGCGGGGTTATTGATACCGCTGAGCTGGAAGCGGTGATCGCCCGCCACCAGGGAAAACAGTCTACTCCTTCAGCTGGATTTAATCACCCTGCACAATCCGCTGCCCCGCTCCCTAACAGCTATCCGCCTAGTTCACCCCGTAATGAGTCCCTACCAGCAGGGAGCGGTCCCAGTCCTGTCGTTTCTAACTCCTCTACTGGTCCTCGCCCAAAATTGGGAGGTGTACGCCATGAATCCGCAGATTAAACGATTATTCTTTGTCGTTTTTCTAATGTTTTTATCACTGATGATAGCGTGCACCTATATCCAATTTTTGGGAGCGGATTCTCTTAATACTGATGGGAGGAACTCTCGCGCCTTTTACCGTTCCAAATATATTGAGCGTGGCCCAATTATGGTGGGTGAAAATGCAATTGCAGCTTCCCAACCTACCGCCGATTCTGGGGGATACCGCAAACGTTATCATCGGGTTTACTCTGATCAGGCACAACTTTACTCCAACCTGACCGGTTATCTTTCTCCAGGCGGCAACGCCACGGGAATTGAACGGCTGCAGAATTCAGTGTTAATGGGAGAAGCATCCAGTCAGGCTCTATCCCAGCTTTTCAAATATGCGAGCGGCGAGAATCAAAAGGGAGGCGGCATCCTCCTTACCGTGGACCCTCAGATTCAACAAGCGGCAGCTCAGGCTTTAGGAGACCGTAAAGGCGCCGTGGTGGCAATTAACTATCAGACAGGGGCGATTCTGGCGGCCGTCACTGCCCCGCGTTTTAATCCCAACTCTTTAGCGGCGGGAACTGAAAAACAGTCACAAGATACCCTAAAAAAACTGCAGGCTGATCCCGAAAAACCGATGCTAGATCGCGCTTTACGCGGAGAATACCCTCCCGGTTCATCCTTTAAAATCATTACCGCGGCGGCCGCGTTAGAACAGCAAATTCGAACTCCTGAAGGAGAAGTGGAGGCTCCCGTGTCGGTCCCCCTACCGGGCTCTCGGGCTAAGATTTCCAATATTGAATCCACTAGCTGCGGAAATGGTCACCCCAGTTTTACTTACGCCTTCGCCCAATCTTGCAACACCCCCTTCGCTAAAATTGGCCAGGAACTGGGATTTCAAGCGCTAAAAGAAAAAAGTGAGGCCTTCGGGTTCAATCCTGCTAGCGAGCTGAAGATTCCATTACCAGTACAAAAGCCTGCTTTCCCTTCCTCCGACCCGGGGATACCCTCTACTATGATGAGCGCAATCGGACAATACGAGGTGCGCACTTCGCCCTTGATGATGGCCACAGTGGCAGGCGCAGTAGCCAACCAGGGAACCCAGTTGCGCCCCTTCCTGGTGGCTGCAGAACTAGGAGCAGATGGGAAAGCAACTCGAACCTACCGTTCCGGGGGTACCCTCGGCAAACCCATTTCATCAGAGGTAGCACAGCAGCTACGACAAATGATGATCCAAACCGTTAATGATGGAACCGGCGCGCCTGGCCGAGTTGCCGGAGTAGAGATGGGTGCTAAAACCGGAACCGCACAAACCAGCGGCAATAAGACCGACGCCTGGTATGTAGGTTGGGCAGACACCCCCAACCTACCCTTGGCTTTTGCCGTGGTAGTTGAAGGCGACAATTCCAATCCCGCTCCCCACGGGGGACCGGTAGCTGGCCCTATCGCTAAACAGGTAATACAGGCGGCGATAAGTCATGGTTGATAGTCGCGTATTACCCGCCCCTCCGCACACGCGGGAACAGGAAATGTCAACCCCCCTCGACCCGGTAACTGCTCCTTCCCAAGTAGCCACTACCACCCAGAAAACAGTTGCCGCCTTAAAGGTGGGCATGAAAATTTCAGCTCGCTACCTGCTACTTTCCCGCCTGGCTATCGGAGGAATGGGAGAGGTGTGGCAGGCACTAGACGAAAAAACCGGGGAAAGACTGGCACTTAAAATCCTGCGTCCAGAGCTGGCAGGTAAAAAGCTCTTCCTCTCTCGGCTACGAATCGAAGCCTATAACGCGTCTCGGGTTCACCACCCGAATTTGGCAGCGGTACAAGCCTCGGGTGAAGACGGAGGCCTCGGATGGATCAGTATGGAGCTGGTTGACGGGGTTTCCCTAACCGAAATCTTGGATCGCGAGCACACTTTAAAGACCGATTTTCTCTTATCTGTTCTGTACCAGACCGCGGATGCCCTTAGCGCGGTGCATGGTGCCGGGATTGTGCACCGGGATATTAAACCAGGCAACATTATGGTTACCCCCACGGGAGAAGTGAAATTAACCGATTTTGGAATTTCTAAGGCTCCGGGACAAGCTAATTTAACCCAGGCAGGGATGGTAATGGGGACCGCCCAATATCTACCTCCCGAACAAGCGATGGGGCAGCCCGCTACTCCCGCAGGAGATCTCTACGCCCTGGGGGTGATCGCTTATGAAGCTCTAGCTGGTAAGCGTCCCTTTACTGGCGAAAAACCGGTCGATATTGCTTTTGCTCACGTCAATCATCCGGTTCCCCCCCTACCAGATTCAGTTTCTACTTCTTTACGTGAACTGGTGCTGCAACTGTTAGAAAAAGAACCTCAAAATCGTATAGCCAGCGCAGATATCCTAATGCAACGTTTGGAAGAAATACAAAAGGAACTTTCCACCGAACAGTTGCCCGGCAGTGCACCTGCGAAGGAAATCAGTATTCCAAAGGACGCCAGATTAACGGGTTCCCTAAACGGAGCGGAAACACTGGCAAGGCAATCAGCAGAACCGGCAGCTGCGGAGCCCGCAGATCTTGAAAATCTCCAAGAAGATCTCGAGGAACTACGAGATCTAGCTCAAACAGATACAAGTTACCTAGCTGATGGCGACGCGGTTAAGGCGAGTAATATTTCCGCGAAATCCGCCTTGTCGACGATGGACAAGAAGGCTGCTTACGACAGTGAGTCTTCTACACATTGGCAACCTCCCTTTGCTTCCACTGCTCCCATGGAAGAAGATGGCTCCCCAATGCTTTATCTTTCCGGGGGTACGGTGCCTGCTCCCCAGATCCTCCCAGACTCGGTACCTCTTCCCGAACAAGCCTGGCAACAGCGAGTACGTTTGCGAGAGAGACCCCGCGAATTCGCGGCGCTCATTCCCCCGGTTTCCGCCTCGCGCCCTCGCTCTCAAATGGAACGTCTAAGGTTATTGCCTCAGGTATTTAACTGGCGAAAATCCTCTGCAGCCCCTCGCTATGCTACCCCTGCCCCACCAACCGCGAAAGCTTCCTCCCCCTCTCTAGTAGCCCCCTTCGCTTCTTGGAGTCGCCGGGTTGAATCGCAGATCGGCTTGCGCCCCGCAGATCCCTTGGCTGCCGAGGTAGCCAGACTGCGTCTTCCCTACGAAAAAGCTCCCTTCTTGAGCCGGCAATGGTGGAACCAAGATATATCCCGAGCTCGCCATGGGAAAGCTGAGCATCATTCAACGCTAACCCTAGTTTTAGTCACCCTAATATTGTGGATGCTGGTAACTGCTTTGAGCCTGGGCGGCAGACTGCTTTACTCCACGGCTCCCACCCCAGCACCTCAAACCCAAAAAGCTGTAATAATGGTAATTTCAGAACAAAAGGAAGACCAATGGCAGAATCTCCATACCGCATAGGCGGAGGACGCTACGAAATTCGGTCCCTCATCGGCAGAGGGGGAATGGCTGAAGTACACCAGGCCTATGACACTTTGCTCTCACGGGTGGTAGCGATAAAAATGCTGCGCATAGACCTGGCGAAGGATACTGTATTCCTAACGCGGTTTAGGCGCGAAGCTTTGGCATCTGCTTCCTTAAATCATGAGAATATCGTGCAGGTTTATGACACTGGAGAACAGGTGGTCACTGCCCCTGACGGAACCGAGGTGCACGTACCCTATATCGTCATGGAGCTAGTAGAAGGACACACGGTTCATCAGCTCCTTACCGATGGGCAGCCGGTACCCATTAACGAAGCCGTGGAGATCATGTCGGGAGTGCTTAACGCCCTCGAATATGCCCATAAACGAGGGCTAGTACACCGGGATATTAAACCCGGCAACGTGATGCTTACCAATAGCGGAAAAATCAAAGTCATGGATTTTGGGATAGCTCGCGCCCTGGAAGACTCAGGGCAAACTATGACCAGTACCGATGCGGTAGTTGGAACCGCGCAGTATCTATCCCCGGAACAGGCGCGCGGAGAAACAGTAGATACCCGCTCAGATCTATACTCTTGCGGCTGTATGCTATTCGAGTTGCTCACTGGTAGGGCACCCTTCAAAGGTGATTCCGCTGTTTCGGTCGCTTACCAGCATGTGGCAGAAATGCCGCCGCTACCTTCCTCGATCGCCTCCGATATCAGCCCCGAACTTGACCGAATGGTGATGAAATCCTTAGCGAAACGACCCGAGGAACGCTATCAAGATGCAGCTTCGATGCGCTCAGACATGGTGAGGGCGGCTGCGGGAGCGGCGATTTCGGCTCCGGTATTGCCTCCTCTGCCTGTTAGCACTCCGACTGAGGGATTCGCTGTCCCCCAGACTTCCTATGCACCTGCTCAATGGTCCCAGGTATTGGAAGAAGACCCAGATAAAGAGGACGAGGAGGCGGAGGCTGCCCGCAAGAAAAAGAAAAAGCGGATTATTTGGGCAGTAGTAATCGGGATTTTAACAGCGGTAGCGTTGATCGGCGTGGTTTGGTGGCTAATTACTTCTAGTGAAAACCAAGAACCTGAGCAAGTGGCACTTCCAGAAAATATTATCGGAATGAGCGCTATCGAAGCGCAACGCACCTTGGAAGGTTTGGGATTGACTATGGAGCAAGGCCAACCTATAGCTTCCGATACCATAGAAAAAGGTAAAGTCGCAGCTACCGATCCTAAACCTGGCTCAAAGGTAGATAAGGGTTCAACGGTAACTATCCAGTTATCTTCCGGAGCGGCCGCGATTACCGTTCCTGATGTGTCGGGACAAACCCAGGACGCAGCCCGAAAAACCCTGGAAGATGCCGGTTTACGCGTAGGCTCCGTCAAATACGAGGATGATTCTAAAGTTGCTGCTGACCGCGTTATCCGTACTACCCCGGAAGCCGGTAGTTCTGCCAGTAAAGATGAGGAAATTATTCTGGTTCTATCCTCTGGTTATGTGTCGATAGATTCCGGGCAGGTAGTAGGTAAATCTCAGCAACAGGGATTGCATTACCTGGCTGAATTAGGTCTACAAACTAACACGGTCAGCGAGGAGACCACGCAGGCTCCCAATGGGCAAATCATTGCGGTGGAGCCTTCGGGACGCGTAAAAGTGGGAACTTCGGTAACGGTGAAAGTGGCGAAGACCCCCGCACCCGCTCCCGCTAGCCCGTCCGCACCCTCGGGAGGAAATGCCGAAGGTTCGGAGCCTTCTCCATCTAACGGCACTCCGTAAAGATTGCAGCCTAAAGGCAGCGGGTTAAAGCTGGCCGAATAGTTTCGTGTCGTATCCTTGAGGGCTACTTCCTACCGTGGTGCCGGTTAGGTCCAGAGTCTGGGAAATCCAGGGAAATAACCACCAGAAGCTAGCCATAATGATTAGGGCGATTATCAGTACTACCTGCAGGAATTTCACCCATTTGGGGCCGGGGAGTAAATCCCAGATTAGCCCGCACATGCGTTGCCTCCTTCTGCCAGTTCTTTAGGGATACCGGTGTTTCGAGGTACCCAATGGTCGAAGTTTAGATGCACGATATAACGTTCCCAATTGCCGTATTCCGGGTTGCAGGTCGTCATAGTCATTAGTCGTTCGGTGGGTTGCACTCCCGGTTTTTCTGGCACTGGCAAAATCACGTTTGACTGCGTAGGTGACACAATCTTATGGTCTCTGACCTTGTAAATGAGCCATTCATTCGCGGTCTCCATCACCACCGTATCTCCCGGTTTTAGCACGTCGATACGGCGGAAGTTTGAGCCAAACGAACGCCGGTGAGCAGCTACCGAGAAATTTCCAATTTGGCCCGGCAGCGCGGTCGTTTCATAGTGTCCGGCAGCCCCGGTATTCAAAATGGTTTGGGTGGTTCCCTCTTTCACCGGAACCACCATGTAGTTCCATTTAGGAACGTGCAGTGCCCCTAAGGTTTCATTCTCTTGTTTGATCCCGATACTGGGGGGAGGGCTGGTACGTTCATCCTGAGAAATACGATTGGGGCAGGATTTATTTTCGTGCTGGAAGGCGGATAAGGCTTGCTGGTTATAGCTGGCTACCTGCCAGTCAGTAACGAAAACGTCCCAAAACGCGAATAATCCAAACAGTAGACCGACGAGTATTAAAAGCTCCCCGAAAGCCGCGATGGGGTCAAAGCGATGACGACGTTTCTTGTTTGCTGCCGGCGCTTGTTTGGTTTTCCTGCTCATATTCTTCCGAGTTTCATGACTGTTAGGGTCGGGACTTGTTCCCTCTTTTTATCCTAGACTCAATTTACCGGAAAACCGGTCTAACTAGGTCTGCAGCGCCATTGACATTAGAATGAAACTAACTAGTTAGAATCCTACTTTTGGAGGTCGCCTCGTGCCGGAGTCTCGTAAACGCAAAAGCGCTAAACCCCACCGCGAACAACAGCCAGAGGAGTTAAATAAGTCTTGGGCTGCTGATATGACGCCCTCTCCCCGCTGGTGGGCACCGCTTTCAGTGGCGTTAATGCTCCTAGGACTGGTGTTAGTGGTGATTTATTACATTACCGAAGGTGGCTACCCTATCCCTAACGCCGGTAACTGGAATCTCGGTTTGGGCCTGGGCGTTGCTTTCGGGGGCTTTTTAATGCTCCTGCGTTGGAAGTAGTTAGTAGCCAGGTTCCGACACGGCGGATACTTTCTCCTTAGGTACATTTCTCGCCGGCTAAACCGACTTAGGAATGGGATAAGTCGGATATTTCGCTAGGGATTATCGTTCTACCAAGGATCAGAGAGCCCCTGGGAAAATCCTGACCCATTTAAAAAATTCACCTGATACGGGCATGCGGGCATTGGTCCGCTATCTGAGTATGGGCATTAGCCCCTGAGTATTAGCCCTCAGACCGCAAACGAAGATTATCCTTTATCCCTAGCTCCAGGTTTAGGAATAAAGACAAAATGGTTGGGAGCCGCAGATTTCACGGCTCCCAACCATTTTCTAATATCAAGCTTTTTCTTTCAGCGTCGAGGCTGAATATATTTATCTAACTGCTGTTTGCCAACGCTTCTGCTGATTAAGCGAAACTGCAGATACCTTTCGTATGCAGTCGCCGGTCGCAGACACCGATAGCAGGCTCGAACTTAGCGAGTTTCTTTATGCAAAGTGGATTTGCGGCAACGCGGGCAATACTTCATCAGTTCCAGACGATCCGGGTTGTTCCGACGGTTCTTCTTGGTGATGTAGTTACGTTCTTTGCACTCGCTGCACGCCAAGGTGATCTTAGGACGGACGTCGGACGACTTGCTGGCCATTCTTATTTACCTCTATGTCTCGGGCCGCCCGATCAGCGGCGTTTTCTATTTCAATCTAAATTGAAAAGTAGCGAGGGCGGGGTTCGAACCCGCGACCTCACGATTATGAGTCGTGCGCTCTCACCAACTGAGCTACCCCGCCGCTTGAGGATCTGCGAAAACAAACCCTAGAGCCCCGACAGGGATTTGAACCCTGGACCTTCTCCTTACCATGGAGACGCTCTGCCTACTGAGCTATCGGGGCAACAGTGAATAAACTTACTTGACTAAGCGATTAGCAAACCGCCCTGCCATCTAGCAGTCTTCCACTTTGCCACCAAGTCCGAAGACTTAGCAACGTGGCGGGTGAGGGATTCGAACCCCCGAAGGCTACGCCGGCTGATTTACAGTCAGATCCCTTTGGCCGCTTGGGTAACCCGCCCCGTGCGATCAGGCACCCCAAAAGACTATCAAACGGAGTTGGGCATACAAAACCCTGCGAAGGAAAGTTACCGACTTCACCGAATTTTGTTTTTTTACGCGCCTAACTCCCTGGATTCGCTTCCGCTTTAGCGATCCTTCGCTCCCCGGCACTGAGGACCAGCATCGCATCCAGAGCAGGAAGGGTAAATAGCCCAGCACAAACCAGGATCAAGGCTCCGGAATCATTAGTTAGGGCCGCCAACAAGGAGGTCAGCAGCACCCCCTGGGCAAAATGGGAGGCCCCCGGAATACGGCTCCAGGCAGTAAAACCTTCTCTAGATTTCGGCACGCAGTGAGGACGATCTTCAGTTTTTTTACGTTTGCGTTTGAAAATATAGAAAAGCCCCATCCCCACTCCCAGGATTAATAAAGCCGTGAAAATGATAGGGCCACCAAAAGTATTTATCATCGCTTCAGCTTTGCGCTTAACAATAATTGCACCGCCCCCATTTGCGACCTCGGCAAGAAAACGCCCGAAATGCGTGCGCGACGATGGGGTGGCTAGCTTGTCTACCACTACAAATATCGTGGATGCAAAGAATGCGGACACTACTAGAGAAACTACTTTACCCAGCCCCACTTTTCTACCTAGCACCCAATTCAAGGTGATCCCCACCCCCAGAACCATCGCCAGCGGACCACCTACATCGGCTCCTAGCCAAGGGAAGCCGTCTAGGATTACAGCTGCCGCAAGTAACCCAAAACCGTAGGTAAAGTAACGACGGCGCCGCGCGGGAAACCGTGCGATTAAGGGGGCTAAAACCAAGCATTCTAGGGCCAACACCGCGGAGAATAGGAAAGAATATTTATTGTTGTTGAGGCCGTAAAAACGGGTAGCGGCAGTGGCGGCAGAAGAAAACATGGCAGAGATTTGATCTGGAGAACCGGTTAACAGGCTGATAATTAACCAGAAAATCACCAGCATCGCAGCTACCAGTACCGGTGCTGAAAAGCGCAGGTATGGCCAGCGCCGAGAAATAACCTTAGCTGTAGCTATACAAAATGCCGCTAACACTAGGGCCATCGCGACTAGTAATAACAAGAACTGCACGGTAAGAAGCGGGACTGACATTTTTAGAGCGTTAGCAGTGAAATTACCCCCGGTGCCTCCCAAAGCTCCAGCTGGAATATTTGAAGCTAGAAAACTGGCTGGCCCTAACAAAGTGGCACTTAGACACATACCTGCGATTAGGGTACGCCCCCGACGTGAAAACCGGAGGCTGTCTTGCCGCGATAGGAATAGCAAAAGCCCCACAGCCACCAGCAAGATAATCCCGGTTAACACAATAAACCGCGCCTGCAGGATACTTGCCTGATCGGAGCGCAGAGACTGATTCCTAAGCCAGTCAAGATTTTTCGCCATCCCATAGTTACGATCGACGCTAAAGGTTCCGCCTACCAAATAATCAGGGCCGCTAGCACCGGTTGCTGCGAGAATTCGGCTGGTGAAATCAACGGTGGAGACCAGCCCTAGCTGACGGGTAGAGGAAGAACGAATGATCCCTTCTTTTGCTCCGAGTCCGCGAGTAAATGCCATTCCTAAGTGAGGGGTGGCGGAATGATCGGCAACGTCCAAGCCAAAAACAATATCGGAGTCTCGCGCTGCTTTCAGGGCAGCAGTAAGAGAGGCTAAAAGCTGTTTACTGCGGGGTTTATTCGTCCTGTCTGCCCCCGGTAAACCATCTGCGGGAGTGGCGTTTAAGGAAGTAGGAGAAACTTTGATAGCGACATTCGGGCTTATCGAGCCCACATCTACGATAACCACCTCTACATCTTGCAAAATTGCTTTAACCTGCAAAGTTAAGGCAGAGGTGGTCGCTCTAGGTTGATAGTTCAACACTTTCCCAGAGGCGTCCATGGCGGCAACCCCGGCTCCCGCGCCGATAGCCGCTACCTTATTACCCCTATCAGCCAAACTTTCCCCTAAAGTACCGGGAAGAGCTTGTTCATTTTGCTGGGCAGCGTCCTGCCGCCATTCTTTGAGATAGGAAGCAGGAAAAGCGCCGTCTACAGGGGAGGGAATCTCCGGACAATGCCCGTTAGCGCGAGCCTTAGTAGGAGTTACCCGCATCCCTGTCGATAAAGTGATATAGCCGTCTAAAGGACAGGTAGTTTTTGCGGCGTTGTGGCGAGTTAAGTTAGCTACACTCGCCACCCCGAGGGTGTCTAGGAATTCTTTACCCTCTTTTTCTTCTGGGTTAACATCCGACCAAGATAGACCGGACGTTACCAGTACCAGCACGCGGGAGTGCGCGCGCGCCTGAGCATGCAGAGGGAAAAGTAGCGCTAGCACTAAGGAAAAAACCAATAGGCCGATAGCGCGTCGCGACCTGCGAGAGCAGCGTTTGTTCACTCCCCCAGTGTATCGGGGTTTTGTTCTAGTGGCCGCGAAAGCCTCTGCCTATCCGCGAAGATCTGCAAATCCCGCCACGAAGCAATAGCAAAAAACTAAGCAACGCAAAGAGATACCGAACACAAATTCCCCAAAATATTTTGCATAGTTATGCATGCTGTTGCATACTTTCTACATACCTAGTGATTGGAGATATTATGAAAAGCAAACTAGCGGCCCTAGCAGCCATTTCCCTAACCTCGCTCAGCTTAGCTGCCTGCAGTGCCGGCAGCGGAACTACCGCCGACCCCGCAGACGATCCGGGTGAAAAAGGCTTTGATGTATCAACTATTAAAGCCGATCCTGCTGTAGAAAAACTGGTGCCGGCAGACATCAAGAAGGCCGGAGTTCTCAAGAACGGCGCTTCAGTAGACTACGCCCCCGCCGAATACATGAAAGCCGATAACAAAACCCCCACCGGCTACGACGTAGACATGGTCAAAGCCATCGCCAAAGTTATGGGGCTAAAAGACGGCACCACCACTCATGGCGAGTTTGATTCTTTGATTCCCCAAATCGGAACCAAATATGACATCGGGGTTTCTGGTTTCAGCATCACCAAGGAACGGGAAGCCGAAACCCAAATGGTTTCCTATGTAGAAGTGGGATTCTCTTACGGAGTAGCCAAGGGCAACCCCAAAAAGTTCGATCCCAAGAGCCCCTGCGGCAAGACCGTCGGAGTGCAGACCGGTAGCGCTCAGCAGGAAACCATCAAAGAGATTTCCAAACAGTGCGAAGCGGACGGAAAACCGGCAGTCAACGTAAAAGAGCACAAGATGCAGACCGAAATCGTCCCCAAGGTCACCGGAGGCCAGTATGACGCGGTGCTCGCCGACTCTCCAGTAGTGGGATACGCAGCCAAGATGAGCGGCGGAGAACTGGAAATCGTTGGGAATGCTTTTGAAACCGCCAAGCACGGAATCGTAG
>CAMYAU010000011.1 GCA_947253735.1 uncultured Varibaculum sp.
GGTTTCGATATTTACATCGATCAGTTTGAAGATATTTGTCAGTACCTGTTCGGCTACCTCGATAACATCTTCTTGTCGCACAAAACTCATCTCGATGTCCAGCTGAGTGAACTCGGGCTGACGATCGGCGCGGAAGTCCTCGTCCCGGTAACAGCGCGCAATCTGGTAATAGCGTTCCATTCCCGCCACCATCAATAGCTGTTTGAAAAGCTGCGGAGACTGCGGCAATGCATACCAAGAACCCGGGTTTAGGCGAGCCGGCACCAAGAAGTCCCGCGCCCCCTCCGGAGTTGACCGAGTTAAAGTTGGGGTTTCGATCTCTACAAACCCCAGGGAATCTAAAGTATCGCGCGTGACTTTTGATACTTTGGAGCGCAGACGCAGACGATTTTGCATCTCGGGGCGACGTAGATCCAGGTAACGGTATTTCAGACGCGCATCCTCGCCAACTTTTCCGGAATCCTCAGCATGGACAGAAACTTGGAAAGGTAGCGCAGCCGCCGGGTTGAGCACCTCTACCTCATCGGCATAAACCTCGATTTCACCGGTAGGCAGTTCTGGATTCTCGTTACCTTCTGGACGCGGATGTACCTTGCCTTTGATGCGCAGAACATATTCACTGCGCAGCTCATGGGCAATTTTTTCATCATGGATAACTACCTGAGCCACCCCGGAGGCATCCCGCAAATCAATGAAGCAAACGCCCCCGTGATCGCGGCGGCGATCAAGCCAACCCGCTAGTTCTACTGTTTGTCCCACCAGGTCGCGGGTTAGTGTTCCCGCATCATGCGTTCTGAGCAATGCTGTTCCTTTCCTCATCTAACTGTTAATAGTTTAGCCTCCCGCGCCAGTGGGAGTGATTTCCCACCGGGGTTGGTGTCGTGATTCACTGGCTCACATTTGCTAACTATGCTGCTACCTCCGGTAACGTTAAAGCGAATAGTTTTTAAACAGACAGGCAAAAATTAATGAGTGAAATAGCCCCGGAGGCGACTGCATCCGCTTTTGACAGAAATCCCGACTTTGAAACCGGGGAACTAGACCTGGAAGACAGCTTCGATACCTGCGAAACAGTTACTGCCAATGAACTGCAACCCGAGGAAGAATCCCCCTTCTTTTCTGACTTAGGGTTGCCGGAAATTATTTTAGACACCCTAGAAGACATGGGATTTACCGAGCCCACCCCGATCCAGCGGCAAGGGATTCCCCCATTGATGGCTGGACGGGATGTAGTAGGGATTGCGCAAACTGGAACCGGCAAAACTGCTGCTTTTGGACTACCAATTTTGGCAGCTTGTAATAAAACCGCGCGGGTACAAGCCTTAATTCTGGCGCCCACCAGGGAACTTGCTGCCCAATCAGCTACTGCCCTTACTGAGTTTTCTCGGGGAATGAAACTCAAAGTGGTGGCAGTTTACGGCGGAGCTTCTTACGGTCCGCAAATTTCAGCTTTGCGGGAGGGCGCCCAAATTGTGGTGGGCACCCCCGGACGGATTATGGATTTGATGGAACGCGGGGAACTAGATTTATCATCCCTGAAGTTCTTTGTTCTAGATGAAGCAGATGAAATGCTGCGGATGGGCTTTTCCGAGGACGTGGACCAGATCGCCAGCGGCGCCAACCCGGAGGCTATTCGCGCCCTATTTTCTGCCACGATGCCTCCGGCGATCAAACGAATCGCGGAACGTCACCTCTCCGATCCAGTCGAAATTTCGATCGCGCCCCAATCTTCCACAGTGGAAACCGTGAATCAGACCTATGCGGTGGTACCTTTTAAGTTCAAATCTGAAGCGTTATGCCGCGTACTAGCGCTCAGTGAAGCCGCAGCTTCTATAGTGTTTGTGCGCACCCGTATCGACGCCGAACAGGTGGGATCAGAACTACAAAATGCCGGATTCTTGGCCGCGGCCATTAGTGGGGATGTAGCCCAGGCAGAGCGGGAACGGATTGTAGCCCGCCTGCGGGAAGGCACCTTAGATGTACTGGTAGCCACCGATGTAGCTGCTCGTGGCCTAGATGTAGAACGCATCGGGCTAGTGGTTAACTACGATGTACCGCGCGAAGCTGAAGCCTATGTACACCGCATTGGTCGCACCGGCCGAGCCGGACGCGAAGGTACCTCCCTAACCTTCTTTACTCCCCGGGAGCGCCCTCGTAAACGCGTAATCGAGAAGCTCACCGGCGAAAAAATGACCGAAGTCTTTATTCCCTCCCCCGCCCAGGTAGCGCAAGCACGCGCCAATCGAATGACCGCGCAGATTAGCCGTCGCCTAGAAAAGGGAGAGATGGAGGTCTACTATGACGCTATCCAGGATCTGGTGGTGGCTAAGGGGCTAGATATCGGAGATGCCGCAGCTGCTCTATTAGCACTCGCTAGTGGAGATTTCGGACCTGAGAAGCGCAAACTAGAATTCCGAGTCCGCCGAGAAGAAAAGGTCGATGAACTCGGGCGCTTCATCTCCGCTAGTTTCGAGGAAGGCCGCGAGGGCGGTACCGGGAAAAAGTCCAGCGGCAAAGGTACCTCTCGGCGCCACTTTTCTTCTCCTTCTGCCAGGCGCTACCGAGTGGAGGTAGGACGCCGTGATCGGGTTAAACCCGGAGCTATCGTAGGGGCAATTACTGGAGAGGGCGGCCTCAAGGGTGGCGATGTTGGTCATATTGACATTTTGCAGAGCTT
Organism: uncultured Varibaculum sp.; assembly: GCA_947253735.1. Lineage (GTDB taxonomy): Bacteria > Actinomycetota > Actinomycetes > Actinomycetales > Actinomycetaceae > Varibaculum. The sequence continues at coordinate 2,678 of CAMYAU010000011.1, forward strand.
CTCACTGGTAGAGATGGCACGCCCGCTTTCCCCGGAAACTATCCGAAAGATTGCTAAAGCCCGGGTATCCGGGCGAACCTTAAGGATGCGCGAGGACGAAGGCCCCGGCAAAAAGAGCGGCAAGAAGCGCGACTTTAAGCGCAAGCACCGCGGTTAGCGGTTTACTTTCCCCTAGAGCACTGTTGCTTTTATTAGCTCAGCGCTCTAGGGAGTTTCTAGCATCGCCTCATGCTTCGATGCGATTCTCAAAGGCTTAAGACCGGGGATTTTCCCGATTATCCGGCTAGGCAACTGCCAGCAGCTACCTGCTTTTCTTGCGCAGTTTCCAGGTTGACCTGCCCGGTTATTTTGACATCTTTGCCAAAAGTAAAGGGGCCGATCACTTTAAAACGCTTAGCTTCGCGCAGCGAAGGAACCCCAGCAGGGAATCTTTCCTCAAAATCAGAAATCTTCTTGAAGAAGCGAGAATCCAAATTTACTTCCACTTCTTGATCGTTAACCTTGCGTAGGTGATAGTCAGCGCCCAAATCATAAATATCGGAACGCACTAAGGTCAGTTCATTAGTGGTTTTAACCGGTAGGAAGCGACTACGCGGCACCAAGATGGCGGTAGCGCCCTTAAAGGAAGCTATTGCTGCGCCCATGGCGGTTTCCATTTGAATAACCGCGGGACTTTCCGGATCAGCAGGATCTACCGTCTTATGGTTGGCGATTAAAGGTAAGCCAAGCACCGCGTTATTTTCTATCAAAGCATCCCGCAGTTTCACGAGATCAAACCACAGATTATTGGTATGGAAGAACGGATGGCGATGCTCATCGGTAAAGTAATCCATTTGCTCCGGCGGAGTTTGGGCAGTATCCCGTAAAATCAATTGGCCATCGGCCTTGCGGATAGCTAGATGCCCGCCCTTGCGGTCATTAATCGTGCGGACACACAGCTCAGCAGCATAGGGAGCACCACTGGACGCAAACCAGCCCGCAATCTCCGCATTGGGGGTAGCTCCCAAGTTATCCGAGTTAGAAGTCATCGCATAGCGGTAACCAGCTGCAATCAGTTTATCTAACAGACCGGAGCCATAGAGCGCAGTATAGATGTCACCGTGTCCAGGCGGACACCATTCTAAGGAGGGATCCTGGTCCCAAGAAACCGGGGTCAAGTCATCGGCTCGCAGCTTTGGTTCTTGATTCTGTAAAAAGTCCAGCGGCAAACCCGTAACTTCAATCCCCGGGTGACGTTGCAGGGCCGCCAAGGTATCCGACTGGGTACGGAAAGAATTCATGAAAATCAGGGGTAAACTTACCCCGTATTCTTTACGCGCCGCCATAACTTGCTGACAAATGATATCCAGGAAGGTTAGCCCGGCGCGCACCGGCAACAAAGACTTTGCCTTATCCATCCCCATGGAGGTACCCAATCCCCCATTGAGCTTAATCATTACGGTTTTCGCTAAAGCACCCTGCGCCTGCTGGGGATTAACCTGATTATCTTCCAGACAGTCCACGCTAGTGAGCGGGGAGATCGTTTCCTCGGGGATAAAACTGCTATGTCCCCCCTCTAAAACTCGGTAGTAATGAGAAAAAACCGAAATAGCAGCGGGACTAACCCCGGCTTGCTCCATTTTTTCAACTGCCTGGGCTAGTCCCACTTTGCTCATCACAGACCTCTTCGTTGACTTTAACAGCTCTTAAAAGGACTCTACCTGCTTTAACCAAGCTTCCCGAGCTTTAAGCGAGTCTTTAAGTTCGGTCGCTTTTTTACTATCCCCTTCTGCTTCCGCTTGGGCGATCTCTGCCTTAATCTGGTCAATAAGTCCTTTGAGCTGGCCGGCCATACCTTCCGCGCGTGCCTTAGTTTCCGGATTAGATTTACGCCAAATTTCTTCTTCGAGACCACGCAGGTGGTCTTCTACGGCTCGCATCCGCCGCTCCACGCGATCAATATCGGCTCGCGGCACATGCCCAATTTCGTCCCATTGTTCTTGCAGCGGGCGCAACTTGGCCTTCAGGGCATCTACATCGGTGATTTCTTTAAGGGCTTCTGCCTTCACCAAAATGGCTTCTTTTTTCTGCAGGTTCTCAGTTTCGAGGGCATTTACTGCTTCATTCTGGGCATTACGGGCATCAAAGAACTTCTGTTGTGCCCGATGGAAACGCTGCCAAAGCGCATCATCTTCGCGGCGGGAAGCCCTGCCTGCTGCTTTCCAACGTTGCATTAAATCGCGGTAGGCACGGGCGGTATCTCCCCAATTGGTGGAATCCGAAAGCGCCTCGGCCTCCTTAATCAGTTTTTCCTTTACCGCTTTCGCCTGTGCCTGGGTGGCATCTAATTCGGTAAAGAATGCGCGACGTTTCTTGTCGAAAGCCGAACGGGCCGCCGCAAAACGCTTCCAGAGTTCATCTTCTATCGTCCGATCAATCCGCGGACCGGCATGCTGTAGTCGTTTCCACTCGTCTAGCAAGTCTCTGAGCTCTTGCCCGGAATGCTTCCACTGGGTACGAGCAGAATCTTGCGCTGCGATTTCCTCAGCTCGCGTAACTACCTTTTCCCGCTTTTCACGGGATTCTTCCTTGGCCTGTGCGCGCTGCTCCGCGGCCTCTTCCTTACGTCTATCTGCTTGTTCCTGCAGTCTGGCCACTTTTTCCCGCAACGCTGGCAAATCGCCTACCGCTGCCGGCTCGCTGACCTGTTCACGCAAAGATTTCATGGTCTGATCAATCTCGCGTTCAGCCAGATTAGGCAGCCTCTCTGCAAACAGCGATACCTGGGCAGCAATATCCAGGTAGCGGCGCACATAAATATTCAGCGGATTGTCCGGGATCTCTGCCGGGAACTGTCCAATCTGACGTTCTTCTTCACCGTCTTTGACCCAGACGCGCCCTTCATCATCGACACGTCCAAAAGGTAAGGCGGCCGAAAAATCCGGGGTTCTTACCGGCATTACCGGTTTCTTTTCCCGAGGTAGATGAATCTTTCCCGGAGTAGGTACGGGCTTGGGCTTGGGAGCGGTATCAGGCTGTTCAGTCACTAATTTTTCCTTAAATCAGTTATTTTAGCGGCTAGGATTAGTCGCATGCGCGGGGGAGCTTATTGCTCCCTTACCATATTATGCACTAGAGCAGCTAAAGCGCCAAGGTCGGACATCCGTTAAGATGAGCGCATGAGGATCGAAAAATTTTATGCCCCCTACTTTTCTGAAAATCCCTATCTACTTTTAGCTCCCGGTAGCCGCGAGGCCCTGATAGTCGATCCAGGTTCGGGCGCTTTGGATCATTTGCAAGCAGCACTACAGCACCTAGATGCAAAGGTGGCGGCGGTACTATGCACCCATGGACACGCTGACCATATTTGGGATGCTCATGCGATCGCTGGCAAAGCCCCCGTCTATATTCCTGCTCCGGACGAGTACCGTTTTCATCCGGAAAAACTAGATCCTCGCGAACGCACCGAACACGAATTATCGCTTCCGTCTTGGAAAGAACCCAAAAATTTGCAGGTGCTGCCAGGCACCGCCACCAGCGAAGGGGTGGAACTCGCGCCGGGAATTTTCATGCGGGTACTACCTGCCCCCGGTCATACTGAAGGGTCCTCCCTTTTCCTGTTCGAGGCCGAGGAGCTTTGCGGCAGTCAGGCAGAGGAAGCACAAACTATTTACCATCAGTGGCTAGCCGCATCCGGACGGGAGAATGAGACTCCCCGTCTGCTGGCATTATCAGGGGACGTAATCTTTGCAGGTTCCGTGGGACGCACCGATCTGCCTGGCGGTGACTCCCAACAGATGCTGCACACTTTGCGCACCCTACAGAATGTAATTAATCCTGATACCCTACTGTTTCCCGGACATGGCCCGGCAACGGTCTTCGGATTAGAAAAAGCCCATAACCCCTTCCTCGCCCAGGCACGTTACCAGGGATGACATTTTCCACAGTTACCGTAAAATTTAGTTTTCCTTACCAGCAGTCATTAGCCTTGTTTATTCCCCTTCAGAAAGCCAGGCTTAAGACATGGAAGCGATCCTGGTTGATGCTCTGGGAAACCAGATACTGCAGGGGGCAGCTTACTCCTCGCTGCTGCGCGGGAACCGTTTTATCCGGGGCAAAGGAGGCCCCGCTGAGCTACTCGCTGAACCGGTGACATTAACCTCCATTTATGGACGCGCCCTCTTCCTAGCCCCGGTACTTCCCACAGGATGTTTTCTATCCGCCCATTCCGCCGCTTGGGTGTGGGCAGGAAACTCCACACCCCCGGAAACTATTTATATTGCCAGTTTGCGCCGTCCGCGCCGCGCCGCCGATTCACGCTATTGGATCCACCTTGATGCCCGCTCCCGGCATGACCTAAAAGAAAAAGGAATACTCCCTCTAGGCTCTAGTAGAACCACCTTTAACGCCCTAACTTCCGCGCAGATAAAAAACGCCAACAAAGGTGGTAATGACTTTATCCGCCTGGGGCCGATAAAACTTCTCAGTCCCCTAGCGGTCTTACGTTTTTGTGACCACTACCCGCAACTGCCCGGTCAAGATAGTTGGGATAGATCTCGCCTATTATCCCTGGCAAACAAGCTATTTACGCAAAGTGCCGGTGGTGCGTCTAGCCAAAAATACCCCCGGGATCTTATGAATATCGTTTAAAATAGCATGCAAATAACGCGAATCTGCCACTTCAAAGGTGTAGCGAGAAGTGGCTACTCGATCCGAAGAAGTATTCATTGAGGCCGCCAATATATTAGCGCGATAATCGGCCAATACCCGGGTCACATCGTTAATTAGTCCTTCGCGATCCAAAGCCTGGACCTCGATCTCTACCTGGAATTTCGCAGTGGGATGCTCAGCCCATGAAACCTGTACCACCCGTTCGGGATGTTCCTGCAATCTTTGCGCGTTACTACATTCTTGACGATGGATGGAAACCCCATGTCCGCGGGTAACAAATCCGACGATCTTATCGCCTGGAATCGGGTTACAACAGCGGGCAATCTTCGTCCAAATCTCCCCCTGTTTCATCCCCTCTACTTGGATGCCAGTCCCCTCGCTGCCTCCGAACGGTCTGCTTTCTACCTGCTCGGGTAGTACCGCTTCGGAGAGAGTTTCTTCGGCACCGTCCTCTCCCCCGGCACTTTCCATCAACTTGTCTACTACGTTCGCGGCTGAAACATGGTGCCCGCCCACGGCAGCATAAAGCGCCGACAGATCAGAATATCCCATTCCAGAAGCCAGCGCCGTCATGGTGTCATGACTCATTAGCCGCTGTAAAGGCAGGTTTTGCTTGCGCATATAGCTAGAAATAAGGTCTTGCCCCGCCTCGATAGCTTCTTCGCGCCGTTCTTTTGAAAACCAAGCTTTAATCTTGTTGCGCGCCCGGGGACTGGCTACGAACTTTAGCCAATCTTGGGAGGGCCCCGAGTTGGGAGAACGAGAAGTTAATACCTCCACGCTGTCCCCATTTTCCAGTTGTGTATCCAAGGGGACCAATTTGCCGCCAACTTTAGCCCCCACGGTACGGTTACCTACCTCGGTATGTACCGCATAGGCAAAATCAACCGGAGTAGAGCCTGCAGGCAGGTCTTTAACTTCCCCTGCCGGAGTAAACACATATACCCGCGAACCCGACATCTCATAGCGCAGCGAATCTAAAAATTCGCCCGGATCTTGAGTTTCCTTTTGCCAATCCACCAATTGGCGCAGCCAGCCCATTTCATCGCTATCTGCCAATGGGGCTTTATTATCACCCGCAGATTTAGCGTTTGGGTCTTCTTTGTAACGCCAGTGAGCCGCGATGCCGTATTCGGCGCGCCGATGCATTTCCCGGGTGCGAATCTGGATTTCTACCGGTTTGCCCCCCGGTCCCACCACCGTAGTGTGTAGCGACTGATAAAGGTTAAATTTGGGCATTGCAATATAGTCTTTGAATCGTCCAGGAATTGGATTCCAACGGGCATGCATTTCCCCAAGAACCGCATAGCAATCCCGCACGGTTTCTACCAATACCCGGACGCCTACCAGGTCGTAGATATCATCAAAGTCGCGTCCCCGCACAATCATCTTTTGATAGATGGAATAGTGGTGTTTGGGGCGTCCGGTAACTTCGCCCGCGATCTTATTTACCCGCAGATCTTCTTTAATCTTGTCGATAACTTCTCGCAAATATTTTTCCCGCTCGGGCGCGCGTTCATGGACCAAGTTATCGATTTCTTCATACAGATCCGGGTAAAGCGTTTTGAAAGCCAGATCCTCTAGTTCCCATTTAATGGTGTTCATCCCTAAGCGATGGGCTAGAGGCGCAAAAATTTCTAGAGTTTCCCGCGCCTTATTTTGCGCGGATTTCGCAGAAACATATTTCCAGGTCCGCGCATTATGAAGGCGGTCTCCCAGCTTGATCACCAACACCCGAATATCGCGGGACATGGAGATAATCATTTTGCGTACAGTTTCAGACTGCGCTGCCTGTCCGTAGGTAACTTTATCGAGTTTCGTTACCCCATCAACCAGTAGCGCAATTTCTTCTCCAAAATCCGCAGTGAGCTGCTGGAGGGTATACTCTGTGTCTTCCACCGTGTCATGTAGCAGCGCCGCAGCCAAGGTAGTACTGGTCATTCCGATTTCGGCCAAGATCGTGGCCACTGCTACCGGATGGGTAATATACGGTTCCCCGGATTTACGGAATTGGCCTTCATGGCAACGAAAAGCTGTCTGATAGGCGCGCTCAATTAGGGAGATATCCGCCTTAGGGTGGTTGGCTCGCAACGCCCGTACCAGGGCTTGAATATGGGGGTCAATGTTCTTAGAACGCCCCGTAAGCCAAGCTAAGGACGCGCGCACCCGCGAGGACGGAACTGCATTGGTGCCCTCATCGGGGGTGATAGAACTCATGAGTCTAGTTTAGTGACCCACCAGTCATTTCCCCAACTTTCCAGTTAGGAACACCAATCCCTATAAAATCATTGCCCCGATAGACTAAATCAGGGTGAGGGCTTCACATTCGAGGTCACCGATATGGGCACGGCCATCGAGTTCTTTCAGCTCCATCAACACGCAAACTGATTCTACGATGGCTCCCGCCCGTTTGATTAATGCTGCCGAAGCATTTACGGTGCCTCCGGTTGCCAGCACATCATCGAGTACTAAAACCCGTGCGCCCTCGGCAACAGAATCAGGTTGCAGCTCCATTCGAGATTTACCGTACTCGAGGCCGTAATCAATCCCGATTACCGGACCGGGAAGCTTCCCAGATTTACGGATCATCAAAGTGCCGAGCCCCAGTTCTACCGCGACCGGAGCCGCAATCAAGAATCCGCGAGACTCCAGGCCAGCAACCAAGTCAACCCGACCCCGATAAAAATCGGCTAGCCCTTTAACCAACTGCGAGAACGCTTCTCCATTAGCCAGCAACGGGGAAATATCCCTAAATAGTACCCCCGTTTGCGGAAAATCCGGTACGTCTCGCAGATTATCGCGAATAATTTTCCCTAAGGGAGCAAGTTTTGGGTTTATCATCGCTTGCTCCGGGGAGTGCGTTTGGGTTGTGCTTGTTGTCCTTGATGATGCCCAGCTTTCAGCGGCTGCGCCACCCGGGAAAGCTCAGCTTCCTTACCTGCTACTTCCTCGATGCCTCCCGCACGTCGCTGCAAGACCTTTTGGGTGTGGGTGGAAATCTTTTCGGTGCGTGAACGCAGCAGCATGAGCATAGACGGTGCGATCAAAATCGAGGACAGCGTACCGGCGATCATCCCCACAAATAGGGCAAGAGAAATATCGCGCAAGGTGCCTCCGCCCAGGGAAATCCAGGAAATCAGCAAAATCGAGGTTACCGGCAACAGAGCTACTACGGAGGTGTTGATCGAACGCACCAGAGTCTGGTTGATTGCCAGATTCACAATCTCGCCATAGGTGGAGCGCGTTTGCTGTTCGAAATCAACCGAAAGCTCGCGCACCTTGTCGAATACCACCACGGTGTCATAGAGGGAATAGCCCAAAATGGTGAGCACCCCGATGATAGTAGCCGGGGAAATCTCTACCCGGGTCAGCGCTAAAACCAGACCGGTAATCAGCACGTCATGGCAAAGCGCAAACAATGCTGAAAAGGCCATCGTCCAGGTCTTAAAGTAGGCCCACAGCATTAGCGCCACCAGCACAAAGAAAATCACCAATGACTTTAGCGCCTTGAAAGTAACATCCGCGCCCCAGGACGGACCGATAGTCGTAGCCGCAATTTTGGCTTCTGGTAGCTGATAGGCTTTCGCCAATTCCGAAACCACCTGGCGTTTAGAAGTGGTGTCTAGAGATATGGTTTGTACCCGTACCGAAGAGGCACCCACCGAATTTACCGAGGAGCCCTTGAGCTTAGGGTTAGCGTTCACTACCTTTTGAGCCGGCGCTTGGTCGCGTCCGGCCACCGAAGAAACCGTAAATTCGGTACCGCCCTTGAAATCAATCGAGCGTTCCAAACCCAACACCGACATGGCTAGGATGGAGATCAGCATTAACGCCGCACCGGCAATCAACAGGTACTTGCGGTTATCAATGAACTTGTAGGATTTGCGGCCAGAATACAGGGCGTTGCCCCAACTTGCGAAACTCACTTTTCTTCCTCCTGGTCCGTCCCGGATACTGATGCCAATTCATCGGTGGCAGCATCATCCTCGCTGGCATCCGCTTTTGTCTTCTCTGCTTCCTCTTCTGGCTTAGCTTTGTAGACAGAGCGAATCTTGCGTACTTGCCCCGCACCTACATACCGGTAGGTTCCGCGCTGGGCTCCCAAATGTTCAGGATCGAGTCCGGAAAGTTTGTGCCCTTCGCCAAAGAACTTGAAGCGCAGCAGCCACACCATCATCGGGTGCGTAAAGATGAAGATTAGCACCAGGTCAATCAAAGTGGTGATACCCAGGGTAAAGGCGAAGCCCTGCACCCCGCCAACCGCTAGGAAGTAGAGAACGCATGCGGCCAAGACGTTAACCAAGTCGGAGGTAACGATCGTGCGTTTTGCCCGATCCCAACCCACGCTGACGGCGCTTGCTAGGGATTTACCATCCCGCACCTCATCGCGAATCCTCTCGAAGTAAATAATGAAGGAGTCTGCGGTGGTACCAATAGATACGATCACGCCCGCAATACCCGCGAGGGAGAGGCGATACCCCATCGACCAGGAGAGTAAAGTCAAGGTCAGATAGAGAAGTACTCCGGCGCTCACCAGGGAGCCCACTGCCACTACCGCTAAGCCGCGATATTGCCAGATCAGGTAGAAAACTACCAAAATCAAACCGATAATACCGGCTATAACCCCGTAGCGTAGCTGGTCAGCACCCAAAGTAGCTGACACTTGTTGCTCAGATTGCACATCAAAGTTCAAAGGCAAAGAACCGAACTTTAATTGGTTGGCCAAAGCAGTGGCAGAAGAGCGGGTAAAGGAACCCGAAATCTCAGCTTTACCGTTAGTGATCGCGTTATTGACTCCCGGCGCGGAAACTACCAGCCCATCCAATACGATCGCGAACCGGTTCTTATCATTATTTTTCCCCGGCGGTAAGCCATTTTCTCCCGCGACCGGTTGACCCCGATACTTCATCATGCGAGTGGTGATATCCGAGAACTTGGATGCTCCTGCTTTATCGAATGACAAGCTGACTATCCACTGTCCAGTGGATTGCCCGGAGGCTCCGGTACCCATCCCGGATTCAGCGGAAGAAATATGTGCCCCGGAGACTTCTGCCGGCGACAGAATATATTTCTCGTCTCCTTCACTAGAGCAAGCTACCAGCGGTTTTTTGATATCACCAGAGGAGCCACCCTCCAAGGAGCTCTTTTTTTGACAATCTTTGGCATAGAACTCTTGCAGAACCTTCTCGGTAATCCAAGCATCATCAGAGTGATCTTTCGGCTGGCTGCGAAGCTGATCACTGATTTTTCCGTCATGGTCTAAATCAGCCATCTGTTTCGCGAAAGCCTGGGGGTCGATATTGGTCTTCGGGGTCTGCTGCTTCTTCCCAGACTTTTGCGCTTCTGCCTGCTGTGCCAGCACCGATTGCGGCACCCCTGGTGCTGAACGCAATACCGCGCGGAAATATAGCTCGGCAGATTGGCGTACCAAATCCAAAGTTTCTTTAGAGGGGTTACCCGGCAGGGAGACCAAAATATTGGAGTTCCCCTGGGAGGTAATCTCGGCTTCAGATACGCCGGAGGCATCGACCCGCTGGCGAATAACTTCAATCGCCTGGGTGATGTCCTCGGCGGTGACTGCACGTTTTGCCCCCGACGAGGCATTTGCTTTCGGGGTAAGAATCAACTGAGTACCGCCCTCTAAATCCAAAGCTAATGAGGGGGTAGGCTTCGCTTTCTTAGTAAGGACCCCTACAAATAAGGTTCCCGCAAGCGCCAGCACAAGTATCAGGAAAATCGCCAGGGTGCGCCCGGCACGATATTTTTTCTTCGCCAATGTCGTTCTTTCCGTTATCTACGGTGATTATTTCTTCGTTAGTTCTTTTCGCCCGAATCGCTGTCTTCCGAGGAAGAGCCCTCTGTATCCGCAGCGGAGGTTTCGTCTTCTTTGACCTCTGCAGGCCGAGTCTCTTCCTCGCCCACGTCTTCACTATCTGTGCTGTCAGCAGCAGGTTCGGTATCGGGCGCAAACGGGGGGTTGCCTACGCTGACGATTGCCCGGGAAGTCCACAGAGTTTCGGTACCGTCGGAAGTTTCCAACACGATTACGTCGCCATCGGTTTCTACGTAGCGTCCATAAAAACCAGAGGTAGTCATTACCCAAGCACCCGGCACCATATCATTCGCCAGTTTTTCGCGCTGCTCTGCCTGCTTCTTCTTCGCATTGCGTGAAGAAAAGACCATCATCACTAAAAACGCGGCAATAACTGCCAGTAGTAACCCACTGCCCATTGTCAACCTTCCAATCTAAAATTCTTAACCTTAACGATTCTAAGCGTTAAAGGACGTCTGTTTCATCTTTAGAAGCCATTTTGTGTCAGTTTTGTGACCAGTCGCCCCCTGATTCCTCCTCGTTGAGGTTAAAAAGAGAAGCTTCAGCTCTGCGTTGCGGAGCGGTCAACCCCAAATGAGCGAAAGCACTATCAGTGGCGATTCTTCCGCGGGGAGTCCGGGCGATAAATCCTTCCCGTACCAGGTAGGGTTCAGAAACAGTTTCTACAGTTTCTGGTTCCTCCCCCACTGATACCGCCAATGTTGTCAGCCCCACTGGCCCGCCGGCAAAACGCTCGCATAAAGCCTGTAAAACCGAACGATCCAGCCTGTCCAACCCTGCCGGATCAACTTCAAACAGGTCGAGGGCGGCTTTCGCAGCCTGCAGGGAAAGTTCCCCATTTCCGTGTACCTGGGCATAGTCGATTACCCTGCGCAGTAGGCGGTTAGCAATTCGCGGGGTCCCCCGCGAACGCGCCGCCATCTCGGCAGCAGCCCGCGGATCAAGTTCGGCTTCCATCAGCCGGGCAGAACGTGTTAGTACCTGCTGTAATTCTGCGGGACTGTAATAATCCAAGTGGGCAGTAAAGCCAAAACGATCACGTAATGGTGCAGGTAGCAGCCCTGAGCGGGTAGTTGCCCCCACGACTGTGAACGGAGGCAAAGTTAGAGGAATCGAGGTGGCCCCTGGACCTTTACCCACCACCACATCTACTCGGAAATCTTCCATTGCCAGGTAGAGCATTTCTTCCGCTGTACGTGCTAAACGGTGTATCTCGTCGATAAACAGCACGTCGCCCTCTTGCAGAGCAGAAAGTATTGCTGCTAAATCCCCGGCGTGTTGAATCGCCGGGCCGGAAGTAAGGCGCAGCGAAGTTCCAGTTTCATGAGCGATAATCATCGCCAAAGTGGTTTTGCCCAGTCCCGGAGGACCCGCTAAAAGCACATGGTCGGGAGTAGATCCTCGTCCGATTGCTGCTTTGAGCACTAAGTCCAGTTGCCGCCGAATCTTTTCTTGGCCCACAAAAGAATTCAGGTCTTTAGGACGCAGCGCAGCTTCCGCTGCTCGTTCAACCTCGTCTGCTCCCGGCCCTACCGGAGAGCTAATCGCCCACTCGTTTGTTTCTTCCACGATGCTCCCCTATGCGTGATGTTTACCCAGCAATTGTAAGGCCGCACGCAAAAGTTCTGGCACCTGTGCCTGCGGGTTAGCCTCGGCCGCTTCTTTCACTGCTTTTTGTGCCAGCGGGGTTCGCCACCCTAACTGTTCGAGGGCATGACAGACCTCTTCTCTTCCGGCGCTGTCAATCCCGCTGTTAGCGGCAGTTGTCGCCTCAGAAGGCTCGCCTAGTTTATCCCCAATTTCTACCAGGATTCTTTGTGCTGATTTCTTGCCTACTCCCGGAATTTGGGTAAGCGCTGCTAGGTCACCTTGGGATACTGCTGATCGCAGCTCATCCGGAGTGAACACTGCCAGAGCAGCCAAAGCTAGTTTTGGGCCGATGCCGGAAACAGTGATTAGAGTCGAGAAAATGTCGCGTTCATCGCGCCCCGCAAAACCGAAAAGCAACCACGCGTCCTCCCGCACCACTAGGTGGGTAAGAATCTTGACCTGTTTGCCAACTTCCAGGCTTGACAAAGTAGCGGGGGTAGCGAAAAAAGTGTAGCCCATACCCGCCACGTCAATGATGGCCTTATCTAGTCTGACTTCCTCGATGGTTCCCGATAAATGCGTAATCATACAGAATCTCCACTAGCTGGCTACTGGATATAAACGCTATCCTACTTGCTCTTATTTCGTCTAAGCCGCGGATCAACCGCTCCGGTGCGCCGACTGGCTGCCTGTGCCTGCGCCCACAGTTTTTGAGCCGCGGTTAGCTCCCCACGCGCAGAGATTTTACCTGATAGCGAGACGTTTACGGTGCCATCCCGACTGGCACCCTGCAAACCATCTTGGCGCCAACCATGACAAATTGCGATAGCTAATGCGTCAGCAGCGTCAGCGGGACGTACCACTTTTTCCATCCGCAATATCCGCTGCACCATATGCTGCACCTGCGCTTTATCCGCCACCCCCGAGCCGGTTACCGCAGCTTTAACTTCCGATGGTGTGTGGATAGCAAGCGGCAGCTTGTGAGCGGCAGCCTCGCTCATCGCGATCCCCATTACCCACATAGTGGAGGTAACCGATTGCACGTTATCTTGCGCAAACACCCGTTCAATGGACATTACTTCCGGGCGGTGTGTTTCGATGGCAGCTGCAATCCGTCGGCGAATTTTATCTAGACGAAAATGGGAGGCCATATTTTGCGGAGAGCGGGCAACCTCAACGTGCACCAACTGGGCGCGCCGCTGAGAATCCATATCGATGATCCCGATCCCGCAGCGAGTAAGACCGGGGTCAATCCCGATAATCCGCAAAGATCGGCCCTATTCTTCTTCCTCGTATTGGGCTTGAACCTCAGGGCTTACCGAGAGATTAGTGAACACGTCTTGTACGTCATCACTGTCTTCTAAAGCATCAATTAACCGCATAACCTGGCGATACTTCGCCAAATCCAACTCAGTTTCGGTGGTAGCCTGCCACTGAGATTCTGCCGAATCATAGTCAATGCTGGCTTCTTGCAAGGCTTTGCGTACTTCAACCAGGTTGGCCGGATCGCAGAACACAGTGAAAGTTTCTGCCCCTTCCGAGACCTCTTCGGCTCCCGCGTCTAGTACCGCCATCAAAATGGTGTCTTCGTCTATGCCCTCACCCTTAGGTACCTCAATCGCCCCGACCCGATTAAATAGGTAGGAAACAGAACCGGGATCAGCTAGGTTTCCACCATTTTTACTGAAAGCTGTCCGCACATCCGCGGCCGCCCGGTTCTTATTATCGGTCAAGCACTCTACCAGCATCGCTACCCCGCCAGGACCGTATCCTTCGTAGGAGATGGTCTGCCAGTCGGCTCCCCCGGCCTCGGCTCCAGAGCCGCGCGCTACTGCACGTTTGATGTTATCGGCCGGTACCGAGTTCTTTTTAGCTTTTTGGATCGCATCAAACAAGGTGGGATTTCCTGCGGGATCGCCGCCACCGGTACGGGCAGCTACCTCAATGTTTTTAATCAAACGGGCAAATAGTTTACCCCGCTTAGCATCGATTGCCGCTTTCTTATGTTTGGTGGTAGCCCACTTTGAGTGACCCGACATTCGTTCTCCTTAAGTTCCGCTCGCGCAATTATTTTTAAAAATACAAGCCGATTTTAGCGCCTTTGCGCCCTCAGCGTCTAAATAGCCTTAATCGTAGACGCTTAGGCAGTCGCCATCCCAGCCGCTAGCCCACTGCTCTGCCAGCTCGGGCAGACAGCGGGGATAAATAGTTTCCCGCTCGCCTAAGTGGGCAAGTTCTGTAAGGGGAACCCAGCGGATATCCTCTAAGAGTTGCTTTTCCGATGGCGTCCATTTGGCCGGGAAGGCCCGGGGCGAGTCCCCGGTAATACGCGCCAAAAAATATTGTTCTGCCTGGATAGCCCAAAGTGTGCGAAATTTTAGCAGAGATTCGCGGTAAAGCACCGGTCCTTGCAGCTCTGCAAGTTTGAGGGTGATTCCAGTTTCTTCTTTAAACTCCCGCAAGGCAGCCTGTTCGCGACTTTCTCCACTTTCTATCCCACCCCCGGGGGTGAACCACCAGCGATGGGTGGGATCAGAAAAATCATGGCCCTTGATTAGCAGGATGCGCTGGCAATCATCAAAAGCAATGACGCGGGCAGCTTCACGTCCCGGGTAACCATCGGCATCGATTGGCCAGTCTGAGCCGAGCGGATTTTCTCCGTTGGGAGGAAAAGGATTCGGGAGGGGACGCGGTACTCGAAAACCTGAGCTCACCTTAGGCCCGCCCCATCCGATAGGCGCCGACTGCGGTGCAGGCAGCGGCAAAATGCCTGCGAGCCGCCAGTAACTTCTTAACGGTTTCCTCATTCTCTTTTTTGATTCCTTCAGAGAGGCCACGGTGGGAACTGGCTACATAGTTCAAAGCCAAAACGGTGGCGGCCTGTTGAAATTCTGAAAGTGCCCTACGGGCAGTGGGAGCGATAGTACGCGCTGAACGCCGGGCACGGCGACGTCCGGAAAGTGAACACAGCATTTGAGCTTCACGAATATCGATCCATCCAGCCGCGATATAGGCTTGGAGACCATTTTCAATGGCGTTGCGTTGACGCACCGACACTACCAGGTTGATCACTAACCAGGTTATGAACATTGGTGCCCAGAAAAACACGTAAGACACTACGAAGAGCAGTGCCGAATAGGTTGCGAGTCCGTTCCAGGCAGCATGCAGGCAAATAGCAGAAAGCAGACCCGATAGGGGCAGGATAAAGCGCATTTTGGGCGAGGCAATCCGGGTTAGGGCCATCCCCAGGGCCAGGCCAAAAATCGAAGTATATACGGTATGTCCGAAAGGCCCCAGCATCGCTCGCATAAAGAAAATCACCGGGAGCTGCTCGTAAAAACGGGCAAAATAGAGCACATTTTCGGTGAAAGCAAAACCAGCCGCCAGAATCCCGGCGATTACTACCCCATCGAGGGGGCTTTTTACCGAGCGTCGCCGGGCCAACATAATAATTACTACCCCGAGACCTTTTAATGACTCTTCAACTATCGGAGCCACAATGGTGGCTAGCAGCCCGAATGATTGGAAGGGAGTGGGACCAACATCTGCCGATTGCAGTGCTTTCCCGGAAAAAGTATTTAGCCCCAGGGCGCAGACGGAAGCGATCCCCGCGCCCCATAGGAAGGCTACTACTAGCATCCACCAGGGTTTTGGTGCCCAGCGGTCTAGCCACACCATCACGATTACTACGATTGCCATCGGTAACAGGGCGGCGATCACGGCTCCGATCGTGGTGGTGATAGATTCTTCGGAAGCAAGAAAAAGCGCGAAATAGGTAAGTCCACCCCCAGCAGCTATGAGACACATTACTTCTAACCAGGGGAAGGAGCGTAGACGGGAGCGTCTGTTAGTTTTTTCTGCCCCCGGATCTACTAGCAGTGGCTGCGCACATACCCGCTGGGAAATTGCCGGATGCGGGATCAAAGGATCGGCGGGCAGGCTGAGAGCATCGAAACTGTAATCTTGTACTAGCTGCTCGGTAACCGAAGGATAACCAGCGCCTACAGTAGGTGGAGCGGGAGTAGCTGGTGGGTACCCCGGATTCATTTGACTCACCTATTCCTCCTTTGCCGAATCTGGGTCCATTCTAGCCGGGAAAATAGTATTTTCTCTTTTCCCCCGGTAACAACAGCACTTACGGTTGCTGATCCGCTGTTTTTCCTTGAGTTTTAAGGCAGTGCTGGTAAATCTGTAAGACTTGATCGGTTACTACCTCCCAGTCGTAGCGCCTTGCTCCCTGATGACCACATTCAGCTAAGATAGCGGCCGCTTGGCGATCCTCGCAGATAGAGAGCAAAACCTCCGCTAAAGAAAGAGCATTTTCAGAAGTGAAAATTCTTCCTAGTTTCCCCTTCTCTAGAACCGCGGTGAAGGCGGGAATAGAGGATGCAACCACCAGACAGTTAGCTGCCATCGCCTCTACCAGCACAATCCCGAAAGACTCTCCCCCGGTTTGTGGCGCGACATAGGCGGTGGCGGAACTAAACAGGGAAGTTTTTTCTTCCTCGCTGAGGGCACCTAAGAACTCTACACTTTTCCCGAAAGGCTCGAGGGCGGCGCGGGCGCGACTAGCGGTACCGGGACCGGCGATCAGGAACCGTGCATCTGGATATTTTTCTAACACCACTGGAATCGCTTCTACCAGGATCGATAACCCTTTTCTAGGTTCATCTAGGCGTCCTAAGAAACAGAAAACAGGAGATTCTTCACTTTGCTGCCACTTTTTATTGGGAGTAGCCCCCGCGAAAGACTGATAGTCAACCCCGTTAGGGATCACCACCGCATCCCCTCCCTGGTAGCGCTGCACGGTCCGTAGCGCCTCCTCAGAAACTGCGATTTGTGCGCTGAGTTTTTCTTTAACGGAAGTCGCCACCGGTTTTCCCAAGGTGTAGAGCAGAGACTTTTTGACAGCCGCGTGAAAAGTGCCCACAACTGGGCAACGGGCGTGTTGCAAGGCGATTAAGGACACTGAGGGCGTGACCGGTTCGTGTACATGCAAAATATCGAAATCACTGGTTGTTACCCATTGACGAGTACGCGCGGCCACCCGCGGCCCGAACGCCAGACGGGCAACGGATCCGTTATAGGGGATAGCGAAAGTTTTGCCCGCGTTTATAAAGCCGTTCTCGCTATATTCGGTTTCTACCGGGGCAAATACCGAAACTTCATGCCCGCGCCGCCGCAGTTCTTCCGCCTGGTCGCGAACATGGAACTGTACTCCCCCCGGTACGTCATATGCATAGGGGCAAACGATTCCGATTTTCACCGTTGTGCCTCCTTCTGGCGACGCCGCCGGGCCCGCTCTAGGCGAACTGGATCTAAATCCGCGACAAATAGTTTTTGTAGCATGAACCAAGACTCAGGGGAATCCATAATCATCTCCCCAACTTTCTTCGCCCAATCCCTAGTCATAGCTTCTACCTTATCGGGCTTTATGGGCCCAGCAAGGTTAATCACTATCCCCCAGCGAGAGCGTGCCGTCTGTCTGCGAGCCCGTCCTAGGGTTTCGAAAGAAATATGTCCGCAATATAGGGGGGCATTAATTTTTTGGGCGAGGGCGGCCGGGCCCGCTGCTACCAGAGCCGGGGAGTTACCCAAGGTAACCTCTACCCCGCTGCCGGTAATATCGCGGTCAGCGAGCAGAGGAATCAGATGGCAGCCTTGCCTAGCAGCTGCCACTAAGTTTGCGAAAGGTTTTTCGCCTTTTTCGACCGCGATTATCCGCATATTAGCCTGTTTGCGCACCTGGGTAAATGCTCGAAATAGGGCTTCGGGTTTAACTTTTTCGGCGACGGTCAGTACCGGTATTACTTCTTTACTGGCAAAGTAACCCGCTAAATCCCAATTTCCTGAATGAGTAAGCGCTAAACATACATTCCCATGGGAACAATCTTGCAGAAAGCTTTCCCGCTCGCCTGTAATCCGCACTCGAGCTAAAATCTGGGAGTCAGAAAACCCGCCCAATAGAGCAGTTTCCGAAAATAGCCGCATATAACCTTTTAGACCGCTCCGCACCGTCTTTTCGATTTGGTCTTCCGGAATCCCCAAATGTCGCAGATTTTTTCGGTATTGCTGAGCCCCGGAAGTGTCTATCTGGTATAGGACTTCCCCAATCAGGTTACCAATGCCTTGAGCTAGGAAAAGTGGCACAAACGAGAGTAGTTTTAAACCAATTCTGGCCAGGAAAGTACTAGAAAAGAGCTCTGGATTCACTTATTTTAAGTGCTTTCTGACGTAAAGAATTCTTTGTACCACGGTCACGAAACTAGCGAATGCCACCCAGGATAGCGCAATCGGAAAACAGATAAGCGGCGCCCCCAAATCGGTTATGCCTGCCCCTACCAGGGCTACTACTAGGCGATCGGTACGCTCCCCAATACCCACTTTGGCGACTACCCCGAGGGCTTCTCCACGCGCCCGCACATAGGGAACCGCCGCCGCTCCCACCAGGGCGCAGATAGTAGCGATGATGGTGCTGCTACGGATTCCTCCCGGAGTCATTCCGCTAATCGCCCAATAAAGCAGGGAACCAAAAATCGCGCCATCGGCCAAGCGATCAAGAGAAGAATCTAGGAAGGCCCCAAACTCGCTAGTCTGATTAGTGAGCCGCGCAAGCACCCCATCTAGAGAATCTGCAAAGGCGGTTACACCAATCAAGATTCCCCCGAGCGCTAAATAGCCGCGTGCCAGCAACCCGATCGCCAGCACCATATTAATAATGGTGCCAGCAACAGTGACCATATTGGGGGTTACCCCCGCTTTAGCTAGTAACTTCGCGGGGCCGGTGAAAACAGCGCGAGCTAGACCTCGGCCATGGTTTCCTAGCATTCTTATCCTTGCCAGCTGCTTGCTAGTTGCTCGCGGGCCTGCCCCAAAAGTTGCGGTACCGCTTTACAGCGGGCGATGAGAGGGAAGAAATTAGCGTCCCCCGCCCAGCGGGGAACAATATGTTGATGCAGGTGACCAGCGATACCGGCTCCGGCCACTTCCCCTTGATTCATCCCTAGGTTAAAACCGGCCGGGTTCGCGACCTTTTTCAAGGTTCTAATAGCCTTCGCGGTTACTTCCCCAAATTCAGCGCGCTCGTCCTCGTCCAGGTCGATATATTCCGAAATATGCCGGTAGGGGCAGATCAACATATGCCCCGAGTTATAGGGGAAAAGATTCATGAGCGCGAAAACTTTTTCTCCCCGATAAACGATGAGGGCGTCCTCGTCGCTATGGGCAGGGGCCGCACAAAACGGACAGTCTTCGCTTTTCTTGGTGGCTGGACGGGCCTCGCCAGAAATATAGACCTGACGGTGGGGAGTCCACAGACGCTGAAAGGCATCGGGTATCCCCCCGAAGGCACGAGAATCTTCGGTCGGTAGCGCGTTAGAATCCGGCGAGGTCATCAGCTATTTCCGTTCTGCGATCGCGGCAGTGATCTTATTGATTGCTTCCTCGATCGGCACTCCGTTTTCTTGACTACCATCCCGGTAACGGAACGAAACCGCTCCCGCCTCGGCATCCTCTCCCCCGGCAATCAGGGTAAAGGGGATTTTATCTTTGGAGGCGTTACGGATTTTCTTGCCGAAACGATCATCGGAGGTATCTACTTCTACCCGCACCCCTTGCTTGCGTAGCTGGGCTGCTACCTCGAACAGATAATCGTTGAAGGCCTCAGCTACCGGTACGC
>CAMYAU010000012.1 GCA_947253735.1 uncultured Varibaculum sp.
GGAGCGGGTGACGAGAATCGAACTCGCCTCTACAGCTTGGGAAGCTGTCGTTCTACCGATGAACTACACCCGCATTGGCATCTAGCCGCCTTTAGAGTATAACCAGTACCGGTGCTCGGCTCAAAATGAGCAGTTAAAGTGAGAATCAGTGACGGTAAACAATGAGATAAGCGCTCAACCCCAGGGAGAGAACAATGACTTTCGTAGTAGCGTTAGCGGCCATTTGCGACAGTAAACTACTATGCGCGCAGCGTTCTTATCCGGAAAAGCTGCGGGGCAAATGGGAACTGCCAGGCGGGAAAGTGCGCGAGGGTGAGGAACCGGTAGCAGCGTTAGTTAGAGAAATAAAAGAAGAGCTCGATTGGGAGATTCCGCACTCTCAGCTGGGGGAGATCTTGCCCGGCCCGCTCCCGGCAGGGAACTGGCCTCTAGTGCAAGGCGCCCAGATGCGAGTAATGCTTTATCATCCCCGCGAGCTACCGATGCTACAACCAGGGGATTCGCATCTCAGCTTGCAGTGGAGCCCGGCCGAAAAAGTAACGCAGCTAGACTGGCTAGAACCCGACTTACCTATCGCCGAAGCGTTAAGTCGTGTCCTGAAATAACCAGCCTAGCTGCGTCCTCAAAATAGCTAACAAGCCAGCGGAGGCTAAACCCTAGCTAACTTAGCATTAGCTATCTTTTAGCCCTATGGCCTCAAACAACAGATATATCGGGTGAACAGCAGGCTTGCCTCCGCCCTTCTCTAGCTGCCAGCGGCAAGTCTCGGTGTCTGAAACTACCAGATCAGAGTTAGTGCTCTTAATCTTATCGAAAGCGGTCTTGCCCACTGCCTGCGCAATGTCGTACTTTTCGCGCTTCAAACCGTAGGTGCCGGCGATCCCACAACAGGTGGCTCCCGATTCGTGAACCGTCAGCCCGGGAATCTTATCCAGCAGCTGTTTGCCCGGGGTGCCGATCCCGGTGGATTTGAGCTGGCAGGGAGCGTGATAAGTAACCGTCAGGTTCATTGGCTCCAGATTATCTAGATCTAGTTCGCCCCGGTCATAAAGATCGAGCAAAAACTCGGAAATATCCCAGATGCGCCGCGATACCTTCGCAAGTTCCTCGTCCTGGACTCCCAGAATCTCGCGGGCCTCATGCTTGACCATGCCCACGCAAGAACCGGAAGAACCAATGATTGTCAGGTCATCTCCGGGGACGTTCAAATCGTGCGCTAGCTTGCGGATTAGCTTCTTGGCCCCGTCGTAGAGGCCGTTAGATTGTTGCGCCAATCCACAGCAACCATGGGGAGGTACTAACACCTCGTATCCCAAGTGCTCGAGAATCTGCACCGAACGAATCGAGGTGGTGGTTTCGAAGAACTCTCCTGCGCAACCGTGGAAGAATACCACTTTGCCTTTGGTGGGAGCAGGTGCGGTACGAGTATGCTTCTTAAACCATTTTTCAAAACTGAACCCGTCGGCCACCGGCATCGGCGCTTCATGGTGAATTCCGAAAGTTTTCTCCACGATCTGACGAATCGGTTTTTGGCGGAGCGCCCAGTTTGCCAGCGGCGCCACTGGGGTCATCGCCTTGCCCATAAACATGGTGTTGGAGATGAGCACGTCGCGCAGCGGACGTCCATTTTGCTGCTTCATCGCGGCGCGCGCCACGTTGTTGAGCTCCGCAACCTTCACGCCTTGCGGACAAACCAAGGTGCAAGTCCCGCAGCTGGAGCAGTAATCAATGGTGTGATCAACCGAAAGCCCTTTGCGGAAACGCTCCGCTTGGGGACCCACATATTTTGGTCCGGGGAACAGGGGAGTAACCGCTGCTACCGGACATTGAGTTTCACAAATTGTACATTTGACGCAAGCGTCCAAGCTGGCTCGCATCAGCGGATTAAACTCGGGTTTATTACGTAAATCCTTACTCATTGGTATCCCCCAAAATCGTGTCACAAGCCCGCAAAGCGGAAGCTACTGCAATGCCGTCACCTGACTTTTCCCGCCACCGGGTGGCTCCCGCCAGCAGCCCACCGGCAGCGTAAAGGTTCTGATATAGCGGAGCCCCGGAAGTATCCAGTACCCGCATTTGGGAATCTACCCTTACCCCCGCTTCAAACAGGGGCTGGTTTGGTCCCCAATAGTCTTCGTGAACTAGCGGTCCCTCCGGGATTGCTAGCGGTAAATCAAAGGCTCTTTCGGTGACGTTCCAGTAAGAATCCACGTGCAAAGTACCAGATTCAAAACCGCCACCAGCGTAGATGAAATGTTTAGCTTCAAGAGTGGTCTCTGAACCAGCAGAATCGAAAGTCACGGATTCCACCCGGCCATCACGCGCATTAAGTCCCGTAACTTCACTGCCGATAATGTAGCGAACTCCCAGGTCACGTACCATCTGGGTGAGAGTTTCGTTAATTCTCATCCCTGGAATCGAGGGCGGTAGAATCGGGATCTCAAAGACCTCGTGTCCCAGGCGCTGGGAGATGTCCTTCCAGGCAGTGTGATCTTTCAGGCCCAACACCGCGGGGAAACCAACTACTTCCCCTTCTTTCAGATGAGGTTTAATCTCGTCGCAGAATTTTGCACGGAAATCTTCGGTGTCGAGGGCGCGGGCAAAATTCAATCCAGAAGTATCAACTTCGTCATGTCGTACTGGGATATCTATCCAGATATGTCGGGCTGAAACTTTTCCTCCGCCGGGGATCTCTTCCTTTTGTAGGTTCTCTGCTACCAGTTGAGGATAAAAATCCTTCAGACGACGCAATCCCACGATTACGTATTTCTTGCCATCCTCAGGAGCCCCCGCCAGCATTGACGGCTGGGGCAGGCAGGTGGGACGCCAAGCACCCAGACAAGAAGGTAAAAATACGTTCTTATCCGGATTTCCTACCAGCAAATCTGCCCCTAGCTGTTCTTTCAGCCAGTTAGCGGAATCAGCAACTGCCTGAGATCCCAGCTTCCCGTAAGGGTGGGATTCAGGTAATTTCTCGATAGCCTCTAAAGGATTATTTACCCGCTCGGGGTCGTACCCGTACAGGTCGATAGTGCCTTGTCCTAGCTGGATTCCCCCGATGCCTTTGGTGATTAGATCAACTTCCCGCCCGGCCTTCAATAGCCGAACTGCAGCGCTGAGGCCGGAAAGGCCAGCACCGATAACTACTACGTCTCTCACGCTAGTGCCTCCTTTACGGCTTCACGTTCCTGTTTATCGCGTTCTTGTTCTACCGGGTTAAGCGCTACCTCGCTCAGTTGGGATTTGCCGGGCGCATGCTCCAGGTCGAAGATACCCTGCATAATCCAGTTATCGAGGGCGGTTTCCCGAGTTGATTCCCCGAAGAGAATCGGTTTAATCCCGATCCACCGGTTCTTCATAAATAGAGAAATCATATTGGTTGCACGTTCAACCGAGGCCGCCCCCTCTTCATTAACAATGCCGGCACAGCGCATAGAGCAGAAGCCGCCTTGGCATGGCCCCATCCCGATCCGGAGCTGACGGCGCAGGTCGTCAAGGGAGGCACTCGGGAATTCTTGGATTTTTTCTTCCAGCATCCGCCGAGAAACCAATTCGCATTCGCAAATAATTTGGTCTTTATTCCATTCTTTTTCTCGCGCGTCCAGGCGGTCGGTGAGCCGGTGCTGGCGGGCACCTTCTTGACCAGGAACTGCTTCCTGAGCGGTACGGCAAGGACGCTCATCTTTCATAATGTCGCACATGATATTGACAGCGCGTTCAGCCATTAAGCGGCAGGTAGTAAGTTTGCCTCCCGCCACGGTGAGCATGCCTTTTACCCCGTCGCGTTCCTCGTGATCCATAACCGACATTCCACGGGACATATGGCGCGAATCGGTAGCTGCCACCCGGTTGTCCTTAACTAGCGGGCGAGCCCCTACCCATACGTGCAGAGCACGAGAGTTACGGAATCCTGGTAGGAGGGCGTCGCCTGCGTCTAGCATTTGCTGGACTTCTTTATCTTTTATTTGTAGGAAGTCAGCACTGGGAGCCACCTGGTCGGTGGTACCGATAATTGCTACCTGATGGGCGGGAACAATCAAGTCCCCATCCGAAGGATAAATACAGCGGTTAATCACGTGCTGGCAGATGCGGTGGTTCATGGCGATCATGATCCCGGCGCCCGGAACCACATTCACATCATGGCAACCTGCCATGGCGGCGATTTCACCTGCCCACGGGCCACCGCAGTTGATGATGAACTTGCATTCGATGCGAACCTTCTCGCCACCGTTCTTGTGGTCTTCGCAGGTCACAGCGCTTACTGCGCCATTGGTGACTTCGATGCCGGTAACCCAGTGGTAGGTTAAAATCTCGGCACCATACTCTTTAGCAGAGTGAGCAAATCCCCACACCATTTTCCAGCCATCGATAGTGGCGTCTTGTACCGCGAAAGCTCTCTTGAGTTTCGGGTCCAGACGGGGCTCACGTTTGAGAGCCTCGGCCGGAGAAATCTCATAGGCTGGAACTTTAGTGTTGTTGGCACACTCTAAGAAAATATCCGCGTGTTCTTCGCTGTCCTTTGAAGTGGTAACGAATAAGCCACCGGTATCCTCAATGGCATGCGGAACAACTCTCCGTAAGATGTCGTTCTCCTCTGCGCATTCAGTTGCGGATTCGGGGTCCGATTTAACGTAACGGCCTCCCGAATGTAGTAACCCGTGGAACCTAGCAGTGGTTCCCTGAGCTAAATCAACCCGATCTACCAGTGCGGCTTTGAATCCTCGCATGGCAACGTCGCGTACTACGGCGCTGCCGGTGGCGCCGCCACCAATCACCACCACATCGACTTCTAGTTTTCTCACCCTTTGCCTCCAGAATCGAACGCAGCGTCGCTGCCGCGCGTCAATGACTGTCCCAGAATCTCCTCCTGTGACTCTTTTTCAGGTTATAGCTCATGTTTAATTCTCGTGTGGATAGCAAGGACTTTGCACATATTCGCGTTTAGATTTTATTTCTTACACGTCTTTTCAAGGGCTAAAAGGTGTTTATCTGCGAATATGTTCCTTGAAAAAGGTTGCACAGACTTGCAGTGCGCTCTGTGCTGCACTGTTGCAATCCTGGTTTTTCGTTCAAATTCTTGGTATTTTCCAAACATACTTGTTGCGATTTTAATTATTGGAGGGCAAAAGGTTTCCATTTGGCCCGGCAAGTATTACTACCCGCTTAGTAACAAGGACACGCCCTCTTTAAATCTCGTTTGTGCTAACTTGCGGAAGGAAAATAGCTAGTCGCGTCCCCTAAATTATGTATGCGGGCTGCGCTAGACTGAAGCCATGCTTTTATCTGACCGAGACATTGCCAAGCTGTGTGCTTCTAAGGAAGTCGAGATTGACCCCTATGACCCGGAGATGATTCAACCCGCCTCTATCGATGTGCGCTTGGATCGCTACTTTCGGCTGTTCGATAACCACAAATACTCGGTAATCGACCCGGCAGAGCCCCAAGATGACCTCACCCACCTGATCGATGTGGGAGATAGCTCCCCATTTGTACTGCATCCCGGAGAGTTCGTGTTGGGTTCCACCTTGGAGCGGGTGCGCCTAGCTGACAATATTGCTGCTCGCCTGGAAGGGAAATCCTCGCTGGGACGCCTGGGGCTGCTAACTCACTCCACCGCAGGTTTCATTGACCCCGGTTTTAA
This sequence comes from uncultured Varibaculum sp., assembly GCA_947253735.1. Taxonomy (GTDB): domain Bacteria; phylum Actinomycetota; class Actinomycetes; order Actinomycetales; family Actinomycetaceae; genus Varibaculum. The sequence continues at coordinate 5,642 of CAMYAU010000012.1, forward strand.
CGGTCATGTCACTTTAGAGTTATCGAATACGGCTACGATGCCGATTCTGCTATACCCGGGTATGAAAATTGGTCAGCTCTGTTTCTTCCAACTGTCCTCAGCGGCGGAAAAACCCTATGGATCCCAGGAGCGGGGTTCGCGTTACCAAGGTCAACGTGGGCCCACTGCCTCCCGGTCATACCTGCGCTTTAGCTGTAGTGAAGTACCAGAAATGGAAGACATTGAGCGATAGTCCGCTTACCGACACCTCAACTTTTGCCCGGATAGAAACTGGAAGTATCCCCGCAGTACGAATAACCGAGCAGGGATTACAAGCCCAGAGTCAAGCGGCGGCTATAAACCCCGGCGCGTCCTATATGCGCATTCAGGGACTATTGGAAGCCTCAGAATTTACCCAGGTTGGCTGCCAGCAGCTGGTAGTATTTCCCGCCGAAGTTACCCCGGAAGAAGTAGAAGCACTGGCGGTTTCTCTGTGGGAGGACGCCGGCTGGGTGGCTCCCGGCCGCTTGCGCCTGACGGGACAGGCTGAACTGCGCGGTCCTTTTCAGCTAGACCGTTCAGTCCGAGAAATGTTGCAACTTCCTACCCATTCCCGGATCGCTTTCCGTCTGGACTGCCCGCAACAGCGTAGCGGAGCGCTCGCGGAAGAATTACGGGGAATCGATCCGCTTACTGACGCCTTTGCCGCTAGCGAGCCGATCGGACTGGAATTTGAGGCACTCAGCGGTCTGGTAGCGATTTGTCGCCGTCTTGGAGGAAGTCTGCGGGTAGGCCCAGGTAATCTCGCTAAAGACTCCGCAGCTCAGCTAGTGACACCTGACGCGGACTCGGCGGTTAACTTGACGGTTTATTCGCCCTATTGGATAGACAAGGGCAACCTTCAAGATTTGTTAGCGCCAGTGTTGGGAAAGCTGAGCCTAGACCCGGGAGCCCCTGAGCGGCCTACTCGCTCACAGCAACGCCTCAAACGGGAGGCTGAAGCCCTGGCAACTGCTCAACTGGGAGAAGAAAAACTCGCGTGGATAGCGGCAGAGTCGGCAGCTTTCGACAAAGCGATAGGAAGCCAGCTAGATAACTCTGAATCTTTTGCTCTTTATGGCTCGTTGGGAGCAGGCGCAGATTTCTTTATCGGAGTCGAAGCCACCCTCCAGATACCACTTTCCTTGCGTTTCCACCCTAACCACGGAAAGCCTTTCGCTGTTTACCAGCTGCAATGGTTGGGCAGGCCGCAGGGGAGCCGACGTCTAACCCGGGTTGAACGGGTAGCGCGGATGAAAGTGATTAACGCTTTCGAGGATGCTGCTCGCCTATTAGCACAGGTAGCTGCAGGAACCGTGGTAGATGAAGATTTGTTCTTAGTTACTTGGAACTAGTCAGTATTCGACAATAGCTATCGTCACGGGGAGTAGCCTGACCGCTACCTACCTGTATTCCTCTCCTAACCGTTAGAAAATCTATTACCGGGATTTCTCGATAAAACTGGAAAATTATTTCTTGGGTGAATGAAATTAAACGCTATGCCAGGTAAACGAGGGAGTCTTGGAATCTGAAACTTAAGTCTGCCCGCCTCTACCAGGATTTAAGAGGATAAACAGGGAGGAAGGACGGGTATTCTAGGGTAGGTTAATAGTAACTAGTAAGGCGGAAAGGTAAACCATGGATATCGGTTGGAAAATAGCAAGTGCTGCAAGCTTGGCAGGTGCGGGTTTAGTAGCAAACCTCGCGGTTAACACTGCTTGGAAGCTGGTTACCGGTCATAAGCCTCCGCAGGATGGGGAAGAAGCGGCCCAGTCCTCACTGCTGGAAGTAGTGTTATTCGCCGCTATCTCGGGGGTGGCGGTTACCCTGATTCAACGGGCAGCCATGCGCCGTGCAAATAGCTGGTACGGTGGCCGCCAAAAAGATGTCCTTGATCTGGGAAATTAATTTCTAACGGAAAGGCCAGTAGCGATGATAGCTACTGTTGCGGTGAAACCGGGGTAGTGTCTGTAGTAGCCTTAGCTGCCTGACCAGTACAAAGCGCAGATATTTTGGGGTCAGAGATAGCGCTGGTCAAGGTAATTGCACTGGTAGCTTTAGGATCCTCTAAACATTTCTTCAGGTAATCTAACGCCGGTTTTCCTCGCTCAAGCTGTCCGGTATCGATGAGGCGGATAACCTTTTCCGCTCCTTTTAACTCGCAGGAAACGCGGTTGAACTGCACCTGGTAGGAACTGCCAGAACCTTTGGTATCGCTTACGCGGATACAAGAATCGATTGGGATGGTAAAACCGGGCTCTGCCACGGTCATTGGGTTCGCGGCGCCGCGTCCTACTGTCTGATTCTCTGCGGTTTTTAGACCCCAAGCCTGGAACCCTTCCGGGGAGAAGGTGTGAAGTTTTTTATCGTCCTTCACAGTTTCCAGGTAATTGCCGGTAGCAGTGTTTACTTGCCACAGTTCAATCCCATCCGCAGTAGAAATTGCTTTGATTACCCCCTGGTCGGTGGTGTAAAGCAAAATATCTTGATGCAGTCGTAAGTCTTTTAGATTTTCGCTAAACGACCAGATTTCTTTACCGTTTTTTCGTGAATAGCAACTTAGCTGATTGTTACTGGAAATATACAGCGATTTTTCAGTCGGAAGCACCTGAGTGTCCGCACCCAGTTTCATGTCGCTGTCATCGAAATACGTGCGCAGGGAACGAAGTTTTTCCCAATCCATGTGGAAAAGCTTCCCCCCCCTTTGCACCATATCTAACAGCTGCCCGGAGGCACTGCTGGGAACGGTGGTGCCTTGCGGAAGAGCAGTGACATGGGAGCGTTGCGGTTGGATAAAAAGTGATTGGGTACAACCGTCCGCGGGACTGAGTACCCAAGCGGTATCGTCGGTGTTTCGGATTAATCTGCCCGGGCTGGCGGCCTGAATCTGGTTAGTTTCCGGATTCACCAAATAATTTATTCCCTTATGTCCGATAACCCAGAGGGTATCGGAAAAAATTTCGAAACTTTCGGGGGCCTGTTCGGTAGGGTTGCCGTCCAGGTTGCAGTTACCCGGATTTGGTTGGAACTGGGGGGAGGAGGCTTTTTGGGAAACTAGTCCTTCAGCTAGTTGTTCTCCCTGATCTGATAGACGCAGTAGCGAAAGATCATTGCCAACCAAAATGATTTGCGAACCTTGGGTACCGATATTGATGTAAGTATCACTGGATTCCCAAATCCAATGAGCGGTTCCCATTTTCAAATCCACCATGGCGATCCCGGAACCGTTTCCCGAGTGGTAAAGACAAGGCAGGTAGCGGTTATCTCCGGCTGAGCCTCCGATTGTTTGCTGAGCGCAGGCCACTAAAGGGGCTTTTAAATTAACAGACCAGGCGGAGGTGCCATCTTCGGCCAGTTGTAAGATCACGCCATTGCCATCGCTAGTTACCCCCGCCCCGATGCGGGAATCCCCATAGGTAGCTGGTTCGAGAGAAGATTTTTGCCCCCAGATAGGAGTAAAGGAGGCGAGGCCGTAATCTTGAGCCTTAAAATCTTCCTGCAGCACAGGCTGAATTTTGAAATAACCGGTTGCTTGCGCCTGTCGGGAATGGTAACGCCACCACAAGAAAGTTCCGCCACCAATTATGGCTACTAACGCTAGAGTTAGAACTGTTATGACCAGCCTAAATAGGTGACGTTTGATGCGTCTGGAGCCAGCCACTAGATCCTCCCTCCGGGTAATAAAAACCAACTTAGTCAAGTTTAACCCGCACTGGTTATTTCTCTGGCTTGGCGTGGCGGATCTATGAGTTAGGTATTAAGCCAAAAGTGAAGCGAGAAAGAAAACTCATCTGGCTACCTAGGGTGTGCAGAAGGTGGGAACTGGATACTTTAGGCGCGGGTAAACGAAAAGCTGGTGACGGCACCCTCCAAATTGGTTCGGAGTATCCCTATTTATGGTTAAAATAAGCTTATAAGTTTGGGCCTAAAAGAATAGGTAAAACTGAGGCAAAATATGCATGCAGATCCAGGTAGAGATTCAGAACCTCGCGTGGCGGTAATTATTCCCGCAAAAGATGAGGCCGAGCGGATTGGAATGACTGTTCGGGCAGCAAAAGCGCTACCATTTGTGGATTTGGAATTAATCGTAGTTGTAGATGACGGTTCTTCGGACGATACTCGCGAAGTGGCCAGGCAAGCTGGGGCAGTAACTGTTCGTCACACGGTAAACCGGGGTAAAGCTTCCTCGATGGAAACCGGCGCCAAGGTGGTGGCTATGCGGGCCATAAAGGGAGAAAAACCTCCGTTGCTCCTATTCCTAGACGCTGATCTGGCTGATAGTGCTGCCGAGGCAGCTCCTTTAATCGAGCCGGTTATTAAAGGAGAAGCAGACTGTACTATTGCAGTTTTACCTAAACCCGCCGGGGCAGGAGGACATGGATTTGTACTCGGTTTATCCAGATGGGCGATTAGACGCACCACTGGATGGAATCCACAAGCCCCCCTTTCAGGGCAACGCTGTATAACTACCGCTGCTTTCCAAGCAGTAATGCCCTTAGCTGCCGGCTGGGGAGTCGAAACCGATATGACGATTAGCCTGCTAAGCGCGGGGTATGCGGTCAAAGAAGTCCCGGTAAACTTTACGCACCGGGTCAGCAGACGAGATTTTAAATCCCAGATGCATCGTTTGCATCAATTTATTGACGTGGCGAAAGCCCTCTGCCGGCTGCGTGCTCGGCGGGTACATGTTAAGCCCCACAAGTTTTTAGAGGCAGCTTTAAAACAAGAACCGGGGAAAGTCTATCGGGCTACAACCCGCGAAGTTCCGGGTAGCTCCGCAAATACTGCCGAGCAGTAAGCCAAGGCGGTTAGCAATAACCCGGTTGCCGGCAGCTGGGTACCTGAATCGTTAAGCAGATAAGAGAATAACTGGTTGATCCCGATTGCTATCAGGGTGATAGCCAGGCCGCTTTCTTTGATAGCTAGCGGTGTCTCCGCTAAATGAGGACGTACGCGGTTAACTAAGCAGCTGATAGAGAATCCCAGATTTCGCAGATGGAACTGGCATCGATGCCAACAGCTCGGCCGGGCGCTTCCCTTTTTATCAGGTAATTTAGGCAGAGGTAGGGATAAATCATCGGGGAGGAAGAGATTTGTCGGCATCACGGTTTTAGATAACGCGGGTATAAGTAGCAAAACGAAAACTAGTAGGCAACATAGCAGAGACCAGACGTAGGTTACAGATCCCCAACTTCCCAGGTTAGCGAGGATTTTTCGGGTGAGGATTGCCTGGAGATCACCGTTCAATATTGATTGCACAAAGTTTCCTAAATGGGTCCGTTGGGCAGCCGGACGCATCCAGTCGGCAAGCGCCAAACTCCCGGAAGCTGCTACTGCCAATAGCAACACCAGCACTATCCGCTTTATTCCGATCCGTTTCCCGTTCAATAGCAGCATCAGCACTAGGAAGCCAGGTAAGAACGATATGGGGCCGCCAAAATCAGCACCGAACCGCGGGAGGCCATCTATGATCATAAAGGTCATTCCGATTAGGGCAATCAGCAGGTTGGATAGCCATATCTGCGAACGCGAAACCGCTTGTTTACCGAAAGCTGCCCGTTTAGAAAGCGGGGTGAGACATCCGCACAGCAGTAGGGTCCAGATGGCGCACACCGAGTAGTAAACATTGCCGAACCCAAAGAAGCGGGCCCCCAGTAGCGAGAAGGAGCCAAAGGGGGAGTCCATAGAGATATGGGAGCCGCAGACCACATCCAAACAAATGAAGAAGGTACTAAAAGCCGCCACCACCAGGGCGGGGCCAATGGGGCGGCGACGCCAAGGTCCACAGCAGGCAACTAGAGCCAGCAGAGAAGCAATCAAGATACTGACAGTGATGAAAAAGGTGCTGGGATAATCCGATTCCCACCATGGCAGCATGGCGCCGCCCAGACAGGCGGCGGGGATAGCGGCTACCGTCAGACATAAGAACTGTCCCAGCAGACCAAATTGGATTCGCAAATGTGGGCGCTGCGGAGCAGGTTTTAGCTGCAGCAAACAAATTAGTAACAAAGCGAGCGCTATTAAGGCGCCAGCTGCGTAGGCAACGAAGGCAGCGGGGCTCAGACCCAAACGAGCATAGCTAGCATCAGCGCGTTTAGCGGTATTTACCAGGCGCTCTAAGCGATCCGAGGGGGTATTCGCGGTATTGGTGCTAACCATGAGGGGAGAACCGAAGGTGCTTAATTTTTCGTTGCGAGCCTCCAACCAGTCCAGTACCGTGGCAGGTAAATCCGCAGCCTGCGCAATTCCCACCTGATGAGTAGAAGGAGAATAGGCTATTCCCGTCGCGATGCCTTTACCGTAGAGCATCGCGGCCTGTAAGCTTTGTCGCGTAGAATCTGTGCTGGCAGAAACTACCAGGGCACGAGTACCTTCCGGTAAAGCAGCTAAAGTGCTTTGGAGCGCTTTTATTTGTTTTTCTTGGCGAGTGATCGTGATTCGGGCAGGTAACATTCCGCGCAGATCAGGATAGGTAGCTACTGTTGGAAACAGTGAAGCATTTTGTTTCCGAACCTGAGTTAAACGCTCCTGATCTATTTTTTTCTCGGGAGTAAGCAGAGTAGAAAGCTCTAGCAGGTGCAGTTTCCCAGTTGAAAAAGGTTTGTCTGAGTCCCCAAACAATCCTGGGGAAGTTGCAGGAGTGGGATTTTCTTGGGGGTTCATCTCTTCTAGGCGAAGCTCGTTGCGATCTGGTGTCTGGGCGCTGGTATCCGCTGAGTCGTTAACTAAGGCTCCAGCCTGTAAAGAGTTACCTGATAGGGACCCGCCATTTTGTAAAAGCCAAACTGGATCCCAAATCTGGTTTTTTGTCAGTGGGGATTCTCCGGAGGAGGGATCCAAGAAGTCAAAGATTTCTCGCTGCTGAGCGAGCACCTCTTGGGCTTGTCGCTCTGGACTCAGGTTTTGCGGGATAGCTTGGGCGTCAATGAGGGTAAGAGAATGAGCAGAAACCATCTCTTTTACTACCTGTTCATAATCGGTAGCTAAGGGGCTAATATCTATGACTTGCCCGCGGATAACGCCGTGTTTATCTGCCAGCCCCAAGGCGGCGCTATTTCCGATTGCTCCCGCTGAAACTTCACTTTTACGCAGCTGTTCTGCAAATCCCCCCAGTCGAGATGCCAAGGAGCTAGCATCAGCGGTGTGCTGATAGTACTCCCATAATTTTGCTCGTTTCCCTTCGCTTAGAGCTTCGGGCTGCAAACACAGGTTGCGTCCAGCTACCGAATATCGAGAGGGTGCTTTTCCAGCAGAAAATGCCAACCAGGCATCCTGTGGGCATGCCATGGCTTGGAGAGGATAGGTAGTTAAGGAGAACAAAGCTCCTCTCTTAACCGCTGCCGAGTTCTCTCCCAGGTCAGGTTGCGCTGCCATTAAATCTTCCCAGGTCAGACCAGAAGTAAAAATTACTGCCACTTTGGTAGCTGAAGATCGGGATAGCGGAGTGATTTTTTTGGCGGGGGCGTCGGGGCTAAGCCCAAAAACTCCGATTACTCCCGTTCCAGCCAAAGTTACGGCTCCCAGCACTGCTGCCACTGAGACAGCTCTAAAGTTAAAGCTGGTTTTGGATAAGGAATTTTTTTTCGCAGTAGGAAGCGCGTAAGTCAGTAACGCCAGCGTCAAGGAACCCAGGAAGATTAGAGAACAGAATAGGGCAGATATTCCTGCCCACCAGTAGAGACTAATAACTGAGATTACTGTCGCTATCGTGACTATTGTGCGCGATTTAAGCCGGTTTGCCCCCCATATTCTCCGAAGTGAGGGAAATGAAAATAACGCACAAATCGTTGCCAGTGCTATACAACTAAATAGCAAAGCGACAGTTTCGGCCGATAGCTGCCAAAAAAAGGGCCCGTCTACAACTTTGTATCCCAAAGGGGTGCCAAGTTGCGTGCTACCAGCCTTGTCGCGAGCCCAAAGCAGAATCCGTAAGCTGAGGACGCTCGCGGCTATCCCGATCCCGCGCGCTAACGTAGCGGGAGTAAAAGCAAAAGTTTGGCGCAACGCAGAAACAAGCAATCCCAGCAGCGTACTAAACGTCAAAGAAATCAGGGCGCTAACCCCTACTAGCCAAAAGGTAGAAAGCGGATAAACGGTCTCCGATAGGTAGAAGCCACAATAGGAGGCGGGAAAAAGGAAAGCAGTGAAAACCCCAGCTCCGCTAATCAGGAGCCGGATTCTGATCAGCTGGCGTTGACCTCGAAATTTCCACCAAAGATAACCCCCCAAGGTAACTAAAAAGCATGCGGTGACAACCAGGTAAAACCAGGTTTTCGAACTTTCGTCAAGCTGGGGGCGCTGACCTTGGCTTTGTAAATAATCTAAGCGTTGCTGCAGGTTTTCTTGTACAGAACTAGTAGCGGTATTTTTCAAGGGTATTAGCGGTTGTGCCTGGCCGGGAAGGCGGCGAACCGTTAATCCTGTTCCTTGGTTAGTTTCGGGCGTCGGCAGAGCGAAACGGAGAAGAATCTGGGTATTAATGTCCGCTAAAGTGGCTAGGCCAGTAGCTTTAGTACTCGTCGAAGTGGCTAGGCCAGTAGCTTCAGAGGGTGCATAGGTCAGCAAATGGGGAGCTGATTTAGCCAAGTCGGCCTGGAGGGAGAGTGAAATTAATTCTGCCCGCGGGGTTAGCCCGGTCAGTGCCCCCTCCAGCATTTGTAACTGCTGATCCGCTTGGGTAAGGCTGCTCAGATCTATTACCGTGAGCCCACCCTCGTCCATACCCGCTTTTACCTGCGCCGCGAGTTGCTGCGCGGAAGTCGGGAGGGCTGCGTAGTTCTTAACTTCCCCCTTGCTGGAGGCGAGGAGTAAGCCAGCCTGCTGACCGATTGCGCGCGACTTAATCCCGAACGCCTCTAAAATACCTGCTAGCTTTCCTGGGCGTCCCTCCGGGTTTTGTCGCCAATACCACCCGGGCAGTCCCGAAATTTTCCCCGCGGTAATACCTACTCGCGGGCAGGGATTAAACTCTGCGGAATCGTAACTATTTTGTATGGTCAAGACGGATTCGCTCAGGCATCCGGAGGTAAATAAGTTGCCTACAGTACCTGCCGCCGCATATTTCATTAACTGTGGGTATTTGTCAGCATTGGCCGCAATTTTCTGCCAGGACAGATCTTTAGTGAGTACCAGCAATTGGGGGTTTCTTACCCGCGGCGCCGAGTAGGTGTCTAGGTCAGGATAGTAAACCTTTTGCGCCGGCGTCAGTGCTTGTGGGGCGGGTTCAGGTTCCCAGGTTGATGCCACCGCACTACCAAGAGGTAAAGAAAGTAAGGTAAACAAAATGCTAAACAGCAGGGCGCTGCTTATCCGGGAAAGATACCTTACTGTTTTTGCCACACTTGCATTCTACGGTCTCGATAAGAGGGAAGGGGATTTTTTCGAGTATCGTAAAACCAGTTACGAAAGGAAGCTTAGATGAATTCTGCATTAACCAGCTATGCCTTCTTAGGGCCGGTAGGAACATTTTGCCATCAGGCTCTGTTGCAGGTTGTACCCGATAATGCCCAGGTAATTCCCTGTGCTGGGGAACGACTAGCTATGGATATGGTCCGGGAGGGGAAAGCTGATCGGGCAGTGGTCCCCATCGAAAACTCTATAGAGGGGGGAGTGAGCGCTACCCTGGATTCGCTGGGATGGGATAAGCGTTTGCAGATCGTAGCGGAAATGATCGTGCCAGTCGGATTCACTTTGGCAGTTCGCGAGGGCACCAAGCTCTCCGATATTACCCGGATCGGTACCCATTCTCATGCTTGGGCTCAATGTCGCAACTGGGTGGCCGATAACCTGCCGGGAGCTGTGCATGTAGCCACTACTTCTACTGCCGAATCTGCCCATATGCTGGCCGAGGGGCAGTCTGGTTTTCAAGCGGTCCTAGCCTCGGCGGCAGCGGTTACTACCTATGGGTTGACCTCTCTATTTGAGGATGTAGCTGATAATCCGGGAGCAGTTACCCGCTTTGTGGAGGTGGCTAATCCCGGTCAGGTACCCGAGCCGTGTGGAGCAGATAAAACCACCATTCAAGTTCGGCTTCCTAATGATTACCGTTCGGGCGCGTTGCTAGAAATGCTGCAGCAGTTCTCCGCGCGGGGGATTAACTTGAGCCGTATCGAGTCGCGCCCGCTAGCCGGGCAACCGGGCCGCTACGTATTCAGTATCGACCTGGATGGACACGTGAAAGAAGAACGGGTCCAATCAGCTCTGCGCGGTCTGTATCGTATCAGTGAGGATCTGCGCTTTCTGGGTTCTTATGCTCGCGCTGACCAGGTGCGAAACGACCATGCCCCACGTACTGGGGATAGCGATTTTCAGCGGGCTCGTGGCTGGGTGGATTCTATTCTGTGTAAGTAGGGTGAGCATCAGGGGAAAGTAGGAACTGTCGCCTCTTACGGGACTCGTACCACCACTGCGCCATGATCCAAGGTGGCAGCGATCTCGCGATATTTTCCTACGGAATCACCGTCCACCTGAATCATCTGTGCCTGCCCATGCACCTTGGCGCTCGCGGTGCGGGTGCGAGTCACATCGGTTTTAGAAACCAGGCCAGCAGTTAGTTTCCTGACCCCCAAAGTGTCGCGGAAAACCCCGCTGATCACTTCGAGTAGCCCAATCAAACCTCCCCGCACGCTTAGCATCAGTACCTCTAACCAGCCATCATGGGGGTTAGCTTCCGGGAGCAGGGGAATGCCCCCTACTAGTTCCCCACAGGAAGCAAATAGAAGGGTATTGACTTTGCGGGTGCGTGGATGTGACTGCCCCCCAAAGGAAACATCCATGGTGATAGGGGGATTATTGGAGGCAGCGATCCCAGAGACAATATAGGCGCCCCACCCGATCGACTCTTTTAGTTTTTCCGATACCCGAGCCATCACTTCCGCGTCATAACCGATCCCTGCCATCACCAGGAAGGGGAACTCTTGCCCGGTTTCGGTTTTCAAATGCCCTAAATCAACCTCGGTGTTTTTTCCGGTGAACGCAATTTCGCAAGCACGCTCCAGGGAATTTACTGGAATGTTAAGGTTACGAGCTAAAAGATTCCCGGTTCCCAAGGGTAAAATCCCCAGTGGAATCCGACTTTTTGCTAGGCGAGCCGCGATAATCCGCAAGGTGCCATCCCCGCCGGCAGAAATAACCAGTCCGGCCCCCTGCTTAATTGCCTCTTCAGCTTGCCGAGCCCCCAAAGAATCCTGGTCGGTCTCCAAAAAAATCGGAGGTTCGTATCCGGTGTTCTCGGCGCGGCTAATAACGGTGCGACGAAAAATATCTAAATCTGCAATCTTAGTGGGGTTGAAAATAACCACTACGCGTTTAGAAAACTCATTACTGCAGGTAGTAACGGGAGCAGAAAAACCTTGTTTAATCGCTATTTTCATGGCGCGGGTAGCGATACGGCGAGCATTAACCGCCCACGATAAAGAGATGATTCCTAGGATTAGCGCCGCGATCACCAAAATCCAGAGCACAGTGGTCATAGAGGCTAGTCTAGAGCATTCGAAATAGGAATCTGGAGCGAGTTAGGCAATCTCTGCAGGCTAAATAGTTGATTAACCCACTTGAGCGACGCTGCTTTCGCTAGTACTGGAGGCAGGGCAAGGTGAGAAGCAAGTCTCGGTGACGATATGATTAAAGCATGATTGATATTCGTCAACTGCGTGAGGATCCGCAGCCAGCTAAAGATTCGCTAATCGCCCGAGGGGAAGACCCGGCCCGAATTGATGAGGTACTGGCCGCCGATGCCCTCCGACTAAAGAAGCAGCAAGACTTTGAAGCCATGCGTGCAGAGCAAAAAGCACTTTCTAAGAACATAGGAAAGGCTACCCCTGAGGAGCGCGCTACGGTGTTGGCGCAAGCAAAAGAGCTGGCTGGGAAAGTTAAAGAGGCAGAGGCCGAGGCAGGAGAGGCCTCTGTCAAAGCGCAGGAACTGTTGGCCGCACTACCCAATATCGTTATTCCTGGGATTCCCTCCGGAGGTGAGGACGACTATGAAGTTCTTGCCCACCACGGTCCTAAGATTCGTGATTTTGCTGCCGAAGGCATCAAAGTTCGCGATCACCTGGAAATCGGGGAAATGCTGCAGGCAATTGATGTGAAGCGGGGGGCTAAGGTTTCTGGCTCTCGCTTCTATTACTTGCGGGGGATAGGTGCTCGCCTGGAACTGGCTCTGCTCACTTGCGCCTGGGATTTGGCGGAGCAACACGGATTTATTCCTATGACTACCCCCACTATGGTCACTCCCGACACGATGCGCGGGACCGGATTCTTAACTGAGCATTCCGAAGAGATTTACTATTTGCCCGCAGATGACCTCTACCTGGTAGGCACCTCCGAGGTTGCCCTGGGGGGTTACCATGGCGGAGAAATCCTGGAGCTAGGGGAAGAACCTCTACGTTATTCTGGCTGGTCAGCCTGCTATCGCCGTGAGGCTGGTTCGCATGGTAAAGATGTGCGCGGCATTATTCGGGTGCATCAGTTCAATAAGGTAGAGATGTTCTCGTACTGCTTGCCTCAGGTATCGCAAGAAGAACACCAGCGTCTACTGGCTCTAGAAGAAGAGATGCTGGCAAAAGTAGAGTTACCCTATCGAGTAATCGATACCGCTGCTGGGGATCTCGGTACCTCTGCTGCTCGCAAGTTTGATTGCGAGGCCTGGCTGCCCAGCCAGGAACGCTACCTCGAGTTAACTTCTACCTCCAATTGCACTACCTATCAGGCGCGTCGCCTGGGGATCCGTTACCGCGACGAGAATGGGAAAACTCAGCCGGTAGCGACTTTGAACGGTACTTTGGCCTGCACCCGCTGGCTGGTGGCCATTTTGGAAAACCATCAACAGGCAGACGGCAGCGTCTATGTTCCCCAGGCACTGCGCCCCTACCTGGGAGGAAAAGAACTACTGGAGCCAGTGCCGAACGCCTAAAACTGAGCCCAAAGCGTGAAAGGATTAAGAAAGGGAGCTCTCGGGCTTCCTGAAATAGTCACCGAAAGGACGGAGAAAGCCAATGGCTGATTACCTGCAGTATCCTCAGGGAGATTATGTACCCAAAATAGTTGAGCACGCCCTCGCGGGCTCGCGAAGCTACGGCCAAGATATTGCTACCGCCGCGGTAATCCCCGAAAACGACAAAGCTCGCGTACAGTTTATAGCCTGCCAAGATGGCCGCATATGCGGGATACCGGTAGCCCGTGAAGTACTAGCGCAAGTGCTAGGGGAATATCAGCTGCACCTGCGGGTTGCCGATGGCACTTCGGTAACTGCAGGAACTCCGGTTTTAGAACTTAGCGGCAACGCTCGCGGCCTCGTAGAAGCTCGGGATCTATGCCTGTGGTTCTTGTCCCACCTTTCGGGGATCGCAACCAAGACCGCGCAATGGGCGGAGGTGCTTTCACAGACAAAGCTAGTGGTGCGGGACACCCTCTCAGTTACTCCTGGGTTAGGAGAACTAGAAAAATACGCAGTCAGGGTCGGAGACGGGATGACTGCTCGTCTCGGTGTCGGCTCCTTCCCTCGGGTGACAGTGGATCATATAACCCTGGGGACTGGGCTAGGAGACGTAATAAACCAGGTGCGCACCGCGGCAGCGGGTAAACCGATTGAAGTAGAAATCGATCGGCTCCAAGAGTTGGATCCGCTTTTAAAAATGAAGGTTGATCTGGTTGCGTTGCGGGGCTTTACCCCTGAACAGGCGACCATGGCAGCTGAGCATCGCCTGACGATTAATCCCGGAACCTTGCTGGAAGTTAGGGGAGATATAAACCTGGAGGACGCGCATGCCTATAGCGAGTCCGGAGTGGATTACCTGGCGCTGCCATCCCTAACTGATGCGGTGACCCCGCTGCGGCACCGCATGGAATTTGTCTAGTATTTTCAATCCCCACCTAAAATAAAACATCTACAAAGGAGCTGAACAATGTTTTGGTTCGACTCAATCGAACATAACCGGTGGCTGTCTGCCTGTTTGCAAGACCTGCTGGATTACGGGCGTAAGTCAGAGGTTAAAACTGGGTTTGCCTGCCTAGATCGAAACGGTGAAGTCGACCTTGAACAGCCGATTCAGCTATATCTAACCGCTAGGATGGTGCACGTATTTTCTCTTGGCGTGCTGCTGGGGATGCCCGGCTGTCGTCGCCTGGTGGAGCATGGGATTCGCTGTCTTAATCAGTATTTTCGCGACCCCGAGAATGGCGGGTGGTTCGATGCGGTTGAGCATGAACTAGATCAGAATGGACGGGCGATCCCTTATAAAGGTCGTGACGATAAACGTTCCTACTCCCACGCATTTTTACTATTGGGAGCGGCCTCGGCAACCGCTGCCGATCGGATTGGTGCTCATGAGCTGATGCAAGAAGCCATCCAGGATAATGATTTGCACTGGTGGGACCAGGAAATGGGGATGGTGCGCGAAAGCTACAACCGCGATTACTCTGTTTGCGAGAACTACCGCGGTGTGAATTCCAATATGCATATGGCTGAGGCATATATGCTGGTATCTCAGGTTACTAATGACAGCAGGTGGATGGATCGTACGCTGAAGATTTTGCAGCGGGTGGTCCAAGTTTCCCGAGAATACGATTGGCGAATCCCCGAACATTTTGATGCTCAGTGGCAGCCCCTATTGGGATACAACCGAGAAAATCCACAAGAAACCCACCGTGCTTACGGCTCTGACGTGGGGCACTCCTTCACCTTCTCCCGCTTGATTTTACAGGCGCGAGCGATGCTGCAAGATAGCGGAAAAGAGGTGCCTGCGTGGATGAGTGAAGCCGCAACTGGCATGTTTGAGCGGGCACGGGAAGATGCCTGGAGGCGCGACGGAGCTCCTGGATTTGCTTTCAGTGTGGATTGGGAAGGTAAACCGGTGATCCGGGATCGTCAGGCCTGGGTACAGTTCGAGGCAATCGGTGCGGCAGTTACTCTGCTGCGGGCAGCTCAACGAGACGGGGTACCGGTAGAAGAGGTTGAACATTACGAGCATTGTTATCGCTCCTGGCTGGATTTTGCCTATGAACATTTTCTGGTGCGCGGCGGCAGGATCGTGCATAGGTTGTCTCCGGAAAATCGACCTTTAGATTTAGAGAATCAAAAACTACGGGACAGTGTTTACCATGCGGTCCAGGCCATGTTGTTACCACGACTGCCGCTTACCCCGGCATTTGCAGTGGCATTGGCGCATGGACAGTTAGATAAACCGCATCCAGCAGAGCCGGAACGCAAAAAGAGATTCGGCGGATTTTAGCTCTGGAGGTTAGCAACTGTAACATGGGGCTTGTCCTTACGCTTCCGCGTAGGCTAGGAGAGTTGTCCGAGTGGCCGAAGGAGACGGTCTTGAAAACCGTTATACCCGCAAGGGTATCAAGGGTTCGAATCCCTTACTCTCCGCCAATGTGCTTTTACCTGCGAGTTTATTAATAATTTTCTTTATCCTTTCAGCTCTACGGCGGGACGGAGCCAGTGCCGGTTTAAAGTGCAAGCAATAATGCATATTCATAGGAGAAGTAGATGCAGTTAAAAGTTCACCATCATGACCTGCAAGTTTTACACGAAAATACCCTTCCGGCGCGGGCCTACTATATTCCAGTCTCGCCATTGCAGGCTGCCAAAGAAGAAAATCGGGGGTGTAACTTCAATTTAGAGCGCGAAGCATCTGATCGTTTCCAGCTTTTGAACGCAGAATGGGATTTCGGTTTCTATCCGAATTTAGAGGCGGTACCCACAGATTTTTTCGCGCCCGCGGCAGCGCCTCTCCCAGCGCGGATTCCGGTGCCCGGAACCTGGCAGCATCATGGCTACGATCAGCATCAATACACCAATATCAACTATCCTTTCCCCTTTGATCCGCCCCATGTTCCCCATAACAATCCCGCCGGGGCCTATCGCCACACCTTTAGCTACCAGAAAGACCCGCAGGCGCCCGGTGCTACTT
>CAMYAU010000013.1 GCA_947253735.1 uncultured Varibaculum sp.
ACTCGCTATCACTCGCTAACGCTCGCTACCTCTACGTATGAAAGCACGCTCATACACCCTGTTCGCTCATTAAAGCGGCTGCTAGCTGCGGATTTAAGGCAGGGGAGCTATAATCCCTTTCTGTTTATTTCTTTCCCCTGCCTTAATGGGGTTTAAAGCTAGTTTCCGATAGCCTCGCGCTCGAGGGGACAAGTCATACACCGGGGCCCGCCGCGCCCGCGCCCCAGTTCCGCACTGGGAACTTCGAGAACCTTGATTCCTTGCGAACGTAAGTAATCAATGGTTTGCCAGTTACGATCATAGGAAGTGACCACGTTTTCTCGCAGTGCCAGCAGATTGCAAGCATCATTCCACTGCCCGCGTTCAGCCCCGCTATCAGTTTGCGGGGTCTGCAGGATATTTACCGACGGTACCCCGCTGGCCTGCGATAAAGACTGGTGCATTTCATCTGCGGAATAGTAGCGCCAGGTAATCTTCCCTTCCGCGTTCCGGCGGGCAATAACACTGGGCAGCATCCCTAGATTTTTGTATTTATAGAAGGTATCCCGGTTAATCATGGTTAGCACGGTGTCTAGATGCATTTGCGCACGCACCATTGGCATGATCAAACCAGTGACCATTTCTATAGAAGAGGAGGAATCTAAAAGTAGGCGGGAAGCCAAGCGTTCAAAACCCGCCGGAGTGGTACGTTCCCCCATCCCCACCAGTACCGAAGTCGGAGACAGTATTTCCACATCCCCACCCTCGCTAGAGGCCGGACTATCGGCTACCCCAGCGCCAAACTGGGTAAGATTATCGCCAAAATCTGGGTGGAAGCGATAGATAGCCTGCAGGTTCAGAGTTTCACGCCGACGAGCCGTCTTCCTCATAGCCGAGAGCATTACTCCCTTACCGATCCAGGCAGATGTATCCCGGGTGAACAAGTGATTAGGCAGCGCATCCAGAACCAAATCTTCTTGGTCCACGCGTATTAAAACTGCGGATGCAAGCTCGCCTAGCTCCGCCTCGATTTCGGCACGAGTCATGCCGCAAATCAAAATCTGAGCCAGTTTCCGGCTATCTTGCGCAGCCAGATATTCCCTAAGCGGAGCGCAAAGGGACTGCCCAAAATAGCGTTCATCAATAGTCCGTTCCAGCAGCCATTTTCGTGCCGGTTCCAGATTTAAAGTTTCAGCTAACAGATCTTGAAAATAAACAACCTCAGCGCCCTGAGAAGTAAGCGTAGCGCTAAACTTATCGTGATCTTCACGTGCCTTTTCCAGCCACAAGATATCGTCAAAGAGTAAATCTTCACGATTGGAGGGAGTCAGGCGATCAAGTTCTTTTCCTGGGCGGTGCACTAAAACCTTTTCTAGTCTTCCGACCTCTGACCAGACTCCACGTACCATGGATTTCCCCTTGCTAGATTATCTGCAAGCCCATGTTATCCCATTAAACGTTAAAGCCGAGAGCGCGCAGCTGTTCGCGTCCCTCCTCGGTAATCCGATCTGGCCCCCAGGGAGGCATCCATACCCAATTAATGGCTACGGTGTTTGCCATAGAACTCAAGACCCACCGGGTTTGTTCTTCCAACATATCGGTGAGGGGACAGGCCGCAGAAGTCAGCGTCATCTCTAGAGTGACAGTCCCATCTGACTGGATCTCTACCCCGTAGATCAGCCCCAAATCCACGATATTAATCCCTAGCTCTGGATCAATAACATCTTTTAAAGCTTCCAGTACGTCCTCTTCATTAGGCAGAGCCCCCTCAGGAGGACGCGAGGCAGGTTCAAAGGAAGCTACGGATTCCTCAGCTGAATCCGCGGCAGTTCTTGACTGTGCGTGGCGGGGGGAAGTGGATTCGCCATTTTCCTCGATCGGATGATGTGCAGCGTGACTATGCACTTTGGAGGGCTGGTAAGGGCCGGAATTTTCACTTCCGGCAGCCACTTCCTGAAAGCGCTGCGGTACCTCTGAGGTATTTTCCCAAGGACGTTCTTCACTCATTTTCTTGCCTCGCTTGCGATTTCGCGATTGATTCTCTCAGCGCCATCCACCCTAACAGGGCGCATTTGACCCGATTGGGGAACTTAGAGGTTCCCTGCAGGCTGGCCGCATCTTCCAGAGGATCTAGTATTTCGTCGGGCACTTCCTGCCCGCGCGAATGCATCATTTGATCAAAGTCTTTCCAGAGCTGCTCGATTTCGGCAAGAGTTTTTCCCGCCACCAGGTCATTCATCATTGACAGGGAAGCCTGGGAAATAGAACAGCCCTGCCCTTCCCAAGCCAGGTAAGTAAGGGTGTCCCCCTCTAAAGCAACATCCAAAGTTACCTCATCTCCGCAGGTGGGATTAACTTGATATGAGGAAGTATCCGAGTTTGTCACTTGGGCACTGCCATGTTTTTCGGCGGCGTGATCCATAATCACTTGCTGATAAAGCTGGTCAATAGCTGAAACCATTACTGCCCCCTTAAGAAGAAACTGCGAACTACCTCTAGCCCATCTACTAGACGATCGATATCGGCGCGGGAAGAAGTCAGCGATAATGACGCCCTACAGGATGCCCGTAAACCATAGTGTGCGTGCAGCGGCAGAGCACAATGATGTCCGACCCGAATCGCCACGTCCTCGGCATCCAGTACCTGACCCACATCATGAGGATGAATCCCCACAAAATCAAAAGCTGCCAACCCTACCCGTTCCCGGTAATCCGCCGGCCCTAAAAGACGCAGACCTTTTACAGTTGCTAGACCCTCTAGTAAATATTGAGTCAAGGACAGTTCGTGACTACGAATCCGCTCCATCCCTACTTCCTGCAGGTAATCGAGAGCCACCGCCCAGGCATGAATCTGGGCAACCGGCTGCGAGCCCGCCTCGAAACGATCCGGGCAAGGCTGGTAAGTAGTTTTGTCCATGGTCACGTCAGCAATCATAGATCCGCCGGCTAAGAAAGGAGGCAGTTGCTCCAGTATTTCGCGGCGACCATACAAAGCACCGATACCGGTAGGACCAGCCATTTTATGCCCAGAGAAGCAGGCAAAATCAGCATCTATCGCTTTAATATCTAGCGGCATATGAGCACTGGACTGGCAGGTATCTAATACTACCCAGGCCCCCACCTCGTGAGCCGCCTTGATAATCGGAGAAATATCGGTGATCGCCCCGGAAACATTAGAGGCGTGGGTGATTGCCACTATCTTGGTATTGGGAGTGATCGCGTCCAGAGTTTCCAGATCTATCCGCCCTACCGGGTCTAAATCCAGATAGGCGAACTCGCATCCGGTCCGCTGGCTTAGCAATTGCCAGGGCACCAGGTTGGCGTGATGTTCCGCCCGAGTAGTAACTACCCGATCGCCTTTACCTATGAGCGGAGCCCCACCATTAATCCCCGGGTTAGACAGGGCGTAAGCCACCAGGTTTAGCGCTTCGGTTGCATTCTTGGTCCACACTATTTCTTCTGGGGACGCCCCAATAAAAGTCGCCAGCTTTAAACGAGCGTCCTCGAAATACTGGCTGGATTCATCAGCCAGCAGATGGGTCCCCCTATGAACGGCCCCGTTAGATTTTTCGTAGAAAGAGCTTTCAGCTTCAATAACGCAACGCGGTTTTTGAGAGGTCGCGGCCGCATCCAAATATACGATCGGTTTTCCTCCTCGCCCGGGGCGGGAAAGAATCGGAAAATCGGCACGCAGTCGCGTCAGTTCTCTGTCGGTAAATGGCGAATCCATTAGCTTTATCCTCTCAAAACCTGCAAACGTGTCCAGGCAGATAAACTGCCCCCCCTACAGGTAGGAGTCGTATCCGCTTTCTTCCAGTTTGTCGGCCAGTTCACTGCCCCCAGAATCCACGATCCGCCCATTGGCAAATACGTGCACGAAGTCTGGTTTAATGTAGTTCAGGATCCGCGAGTAGTGGGTGATCACCAGCAGGCCACACCCCAGTTTTTCATGGGCATGGTTAACCCCGGCGGATACGGTGCGCAAAGCATCAATATCGAGGCCAGAATCAGTTTCATCTAGGATCGCGAACTTCGGATGTAGGATCTGCATCTGCAAAATCTCTAGGCGTTTCTTCTCTCCACCCGAAAAACCAGCGTTGAGGTCACGGTTAGAGAACTGGGGATCTACCCGTAGATCTTCCATGGCCTCTTTTAGCTCTTTTACCCAGGTGCGTACGGGAGGGGCCTGCCCATCAACCGCGGTGCGGGCAGTACGCAAGAAGTTAGATACCGTTACTCCAGGGACCTCTACCGGGTACTGCATAGCCAGGAACAAGCCGGCACGCGCACGATCATCTGGGGAAGATTCCAGAATATTTACCCCGTCTAACAGCACTTCCCCGCCCTCGATATGGTAACCGGGGTGGCCAGCTATCGAATAGGCCAGAGTAGATTTACCCGAACCGTTCGGCCCCATAATAGCGTGCTTTTCCCCTGATTTTACGGTTAGAGAGGCTCCTTTTAGGATGTGTTTTATTCCTTCGGGAGTTTCTACCGAAACTTTCAGGTCTTTAACTTCTAGTTTCCCCATTTATTCTTTTCCTTTACTGCGGCTGCAGGCGTCAACATAAACCGCCTGTCCTTTGATTTCAAGCTGATAACAGTTAACTGGTTCGGTGGCTGGCATAGTCGGCTGTCCGGTGTTGAGATCAAACTGGGCACCGTGACCCCAACATTCAATAGCGCACCCTTCAATGTCGCCCTCGTCTAAAGCTACGTCTCCGTGAGTACAGAGGGCATCGATGGCATGCCAGCCGCCGTCCTCGTCGCGAACTACCGCGATCGGGATTTTATTTCCCCGCTCATCGGTGACTTCGGCGCGCAGAGCCTGCGCAGGCTCCAAAGCGCCGGTCTCGCAAACTTTTTCTAGGCTCATAGCGGATCTGGACCTTTTTCTAGCCGAGCGTCAACCGCTTCTAAAAGATGGTCTTCGATTTCATCTATCCCGATTTGGCGAATCACTTCCGCGAAGAACCCGTGCACTACCATTTTGCGGGCAATATCTTCGGGGATACCCCTAGACAGCAGGTAAAATAGCTGTTCTTCATCGAAGCGGCCGGTAGCAGAAGCATGTCCAGCTCCCGCAATATCCCCGTTTTCGATTTCCAGGTTTGGAACCGAATCAGCTTTGGCCCCCTCGTTTAACACTAGGTTGCGGTTTTGTTCATAGGAATCAGTATTGAAGGCTTTCTTGCCAATCAGTACGTCCCCAATCCAAACCGCATGTGCCTGTTGGCCTTGCAGTGCGCCTTTATAGTGCACATCAGAGCGACAGTTTTCCGCGCTGTGGTTAACGAACAGGCGATGTTCCTGATGTTGATCGGTATCGGTGAAATAGACACCGTATAGTTCAACTTCCCCGCCTGGCTTATCCAATTCAATATCAGGACAAATCCGCACCAGGTCGCCACCCAGGGTAATCGTAATATGCTTTAGCTTGCCATCTTTTTCTACGCTCATGCGATGGTTACTGGCATGAACTGCAGTTCTATCCCATTCTTGGATGGACACGAATTCCAGCTGCGCTCCGGATTCTACATCGATTTCCACCCCCTGGTTCAGCTGTGCATCACCGGTATGCTCCAGAATTACCAGGGCTTTAGCATCGGGCTTCACGTCTATGCAGATATGTTGGGCAGCCGGTTCCGGGTTGTCCCCGATCACCTTGATACGTACCGGTTCGCTAAGCTGCTCCGCGATTACTACGTTTACTAAGTCGCGGTGATTATTCCATTCGACAACGGCAGCGCGGTCTCCCGGCGCTCCGATTTTTCCGTGAATATCGCTGTCATTAGCTATTTCCACATAGGAGGAGGTGCCCAGCTCGACCCGTTTAGTTGCGCTGACTACCTGTCCGGCAACCTCAACCCGGGGCGCTTCCCCCTCTAAAGTATCCGCGAGCAGAATTTTTATCCGCTCGAGGGGGGTAAACCGCCAATCTTCCTCGCGTCCACCCGGAATCGGGATATCGGCGAGGTTAAACGAGGTGGGACGATCTGCCCGGGAGGGAGCCGCAACTACTTTATGGCCTGTCTGCTTTACCTTCTCGGCCATTACCCTACCGATCCTTCCATTTGTAGTTCGATTAGGCGATTAAGCTCCAGGGCATATTCCATGGGGAGCTCCCGCGCGATCGGTTCGATAAAACCGCGCACGATCATTGCCATCGCCTCTGTTTCACTCAGTCCCCGACTCATCAGATAAAACAGCTGATCAGCACTGACTTTAGAAACTGTAGCCTCGTGCCCCATCTCTACATCGTCGGTTTGAATATCCACGTAGGGATAGGTATCTGTGCGGGAAATCTGGTCGACTAGCAATGCATCACACACTACCGAGGCCTTGGAATGCTTAGCTTGTGGAGCGATTTGCACCAGCCCCCGATAGGAGGAGCGCCCACCGTTACGCGAAATAGACTTTGAGACAATCGAAGAGGAAGTATTAGGAGCCAGGTGCAACATTTTTGCCCCGGTATCCTGATTTTGTCCTTCTCCAGAGAATGCCACTGAAAGCGCTTCTCCCCTGGCATTTTTGCCGGTCAAATAAACCGAGGGGTACTTCATATTAGTTTTGGACCCCATATTGCCATCTACCCATTCCATAGTGGCGCCCTCTTCACAGATTGCCCGCTGGGTCACCAGGTTATAAACATTGGTAGACCAGTTTTGGATGGTGGTGTAACGCACTCGGGCATCTTTAAGGCAGAAAATCTCAACAATTGCCGAGTGCAGGGAATCCGATTTATAAATCGGCGCGGTGCATCCTTCCACGTAGTGCACATAGGATCCTTCGTCCGCGATAATCAAGGTGCGCTCAAACTGCCCCATATTCTCGGTATTGATCCGGAAATAGGCTTGCAGTGGGATTTCCACATGTACCCCTTTGGGGACGTAGATGAAAGATCCCCCCGACCACACGGCGGTATTGAGAGCAGCGAACTTGTTATCGCCGGCAGGGACTGCCTTACCGAAGAAACGTTTAAACAGGTCCTCGTGCTTGCGCAGTGCGGTGTCAGTATCTAAAAACACCACCCCTTGCTTTTCTAAGTCCCCACGAATCTGGTTGTAAACCACTTCCGATTCATACTGGGCAGCTACCCCGGAAACTAGGCTTTCGCGTTCGGCCTCGGGAATTCCCAGGCGGTCATAGGTTTTCTTGATGTCCTCAGGCAGGTCTTCCCAAGAGTCAGCCACTCGGTCGGTGGAACGCACGAAATATTTAATCTGGTCCATATCCAGATCTGATAAATCCGGCCCCCAGTTGGGCATCGGTTTGCGCTCGAAAATCTGCAGTGCCTTCAAGCGACGCTTCAGCATCCATTCTGGCTCGTTCTTCTCTGCAGAAATAAAGCGCACTACGTCCTCATCAAGGCCTCGCCGAGCGCTTTGCCCCGCTGCATCCGAGTCGTGCCATCCATACTCATACTGAGTGCCAATCGAGTCAATTACCTGCTGGTCAGCAGCCTCTTTTTCCTCTTTTGTGGCAATCACCGGCGGTGATGATGTCATTTGTGTTTTTATCCCTCTTTTGTTGTTTCTTCCTGCCCTAGTCTGCCATGTTCACCGGTTTACGGAGAATTTGGGGGGTAGGTAACGCTACCGGCACCGAGGTGGTGCACACATGCTCCCCATCCGCCAAAGTCGCCAACCGTTGGACATGCACGTCAAGAAGACGTGAAAAAGCTTGAGTTTCCGCTTCACAAAGTTGCGGGAATTCCCCAGCAACTTCCTGTACCGGGCAATTTCCCTGGCAAAGCTGTACTGCAAAACCGCCGTTGCCTACCTCGCGCACCGTCGCGGCATATCCATCGGCTGTTAAAGCATCAGCTAGGGCACGCGCACGAGCTCTAGGATCTGGCCCGGCCTCTTTAATCAGGGGAGCATAACGACGCTCAATATCCCGCGAATGAGCGGCAGCAAAGGTATCAATCCCGCCAGGACCGGCCAGTTGCTCAATGAAGCCCAGTGCCCGACTGGCAAGCTTCGAGTAGTCCTCGCTCAGTCCTTCACGCCCTTTTCCGGTAGCCACATAATGGCGAGCCGGACGGCCTCGTCCCCGCTTGGCTTTACTTGCGGTTTCATAGACCGAAATCATCTTCTCAGACTCTAAAGCGGTAATATGACGCCGCACCGCCGCGGTCGTTAGATGGAGAATTTTTGCCAGGTGAGCCGCAGTGACCGGCCCTTTTTCTACGATTAGGTCCAAAACTGTTTGCCGGGTCGGTTCCGTATCGCTCACGCTCACCCTCCTTACAAATAGACCTCAACCAGTCTAGCGCATTTTAGAAACAAGTACCTTGCAAAAATATCTAGTAGTTCGCAAGTGTGTCATGGGCAACATGCATGCTAGACGAAATTCTAAAAAACGGTACCAGTAGCGACGCGGATTAGTAGTTTTTCTTTGTTCGCGGCTAGCGGATTTTCGTGTCTATGAGTTAATCCTAAGCGGATCGGTATCAAAGGGGGCGTCTGCTGCGCGCAGCCCCTGCCATCCCTGACGTAATGCGGCTATCCCCGCTAAAATCGAGGCCATTGCGGACGGGTTATGTAGATAGCCAGAAAATAGCGCATTCCGGGCCTGTTCCAAAGTAAACCAGGCAGTTTCCATATCCCGTTCTTCCTCAACTGCCTCAAAACGTTTACCGGTGGCAACGGAAATATCCCGGGCTAAGAAAACCCGTAAATGTTCGCTACTACCTCCGGGAGAAGTAAAGAAATCCACCAGCACCTGCCAATTTTCAGCCTTTAGATTAGCTTCTTCCCACAGCTCCCGCTGTGCTGCCTCCAGGCGGTCTTCCCCCTGGTGATCTAAAAGCCCAGCAGGTACTTCCCATAAGAAAGCACGTACCGGATGACGGTATTGGCGCACCAATAGGATTTCCCAGTCGGAGATTTCTCGCGAGGACGGATCTGCCCCGGATACTGGACGTACCGCCGCAATAGCTACTGCTCCGGGATGAGCCAGGTAATCACGCTGGGCGGCCTCTTCATCAGCGTGAAAACGCACACTATCACTGACAAAATCAAATACTTTTCCCTGGTAGATCAGTTGATGATCTTCTACAGGAAAACTACCATTCTCGTCGCACAGTTCCATGATTCTCCTTTTTCTCACTACCAAGAGAGTAGCTAGTCGCCTAAGTTATTTTCTGGGCTGAGCATATCCCCGGAGGGGGAACTATCAGCTGCCCCAGTCAACCCGCGTTTTTGTTTCCGAACTTGTTTCAGCAGCAGAGGGCT
This sequence comes from uncultured Varibaculum sp., assembly GCA_947253735.1. GTDB lineage: Bacteria > Actinomycetota > Actinomycetes > Actinomycetales > Actinomycetaceae > Varibaculum. Next base: position 9,218 of record CAMYAU010000013.1, read on the forward strand.
CATTACTGCCACGGTGACTATCGCCGCGATTGCGGCGGCAGCGAAAGTGCCGATTACGGTCGGCCATAATCCCATAAAATATCCCGACACAAACCAGCCGGCCACCCCGGATACCAGCGCCAATAATGCGGATTTCAAGGCGGAGAGTGCAACCCCGCTAACGGCCTGTCGTCCGGCTAGCTGGCGCAAACCAATCAATAACCCCATCGCCCCTACGCTCATCCCTACTGATTGCGCAATCCCTAAGGCTAAGAGGATTCCGTTTGCCCGGTTCCCGAGCAGTCCCGGCAAAGTTGCTCCCAGCCCCCAGGAGAAAGCCGCTACGGTTAGCCAGCCAGCAGAGGCAGCAATCACTGCTTGCCGAGCACCTCCCAGAGCATAGAGCACCCGGGAAACATGGTAGACCAACCCGTATCCAACAATTCCCGGAGCCATCGCCAGTAGCGCCCAAAGCATCCCCGGTACCGGATTAATACGGGTAAAAATATCGGTAACCGGAAGCGCCACGGCTCCCAGCAGGGCCGACCCCAGCATTCCCACCACAGTTACCAACCGAGTAGAGGCCGCACATTCGGGGTTAAATGCCGTTTTCCCGCCCCGATGCAGAAGGCTAGACAGCCGAGGAAACATAGCAGTAGCGATCGGTACCGCTAACACCGCATAGGGCAGCATATAAACCGATTGGGAATATTGATAGATAGGTAGAGAACCTTCCCCGCCATAGGTGCGGGTTACCAAAATGATTACCAAGACCGAGAATTGCTGCGCAATTAAAGAGCCCACGCCAGCTCCTGCCAGGCGTAACGCCTGGCGCCCACGTCCTTGCCCCAAACGCAGAGCAGGACGCCAGCGAATACCCAGACGATATATCGGGATGAACAGGGGCAGGCTCATGGCTGCTACCCCGCCAGTCGTTCCCCATCCCAGAATCAAGATGGCGTTATGTGCTACTCGGCTAGGATCAGAAACCGAGGGAGTCAGGTAACCAAAAATCGCGTAGGTACTGATCACCACCAGCGAGTTCAATAGCGGCCCCAGGGCAGGTAGCAGAAATTTTTCATGTGCTTGCAAGATGCCGGTGCCCACTACACACAATCCGTAAAGCGGAACTTGCAGGGCAAACATTTGCAAGAACACACTGATTAAGTGAGCTTGCAAATGTGGATCCACCCCCTGCGGACAGGGCATTACCTGCCCGATCCAAGGGGAACTGATATACACTGCTAGACCTACCGGAGTGAGCAATACTAACGCCCAGGTGATCAGCGCTGACGATACCCGTTGCACATCTTGTTGGATACGATCAGCGATGGGACCAGCCAAAATAGGGATAGTAACGCCCGCGAGGGCACCCCCGGCAACTACCTCAAAAAGTACGGTAGGTAACTGGTTAGCCGTGGAATAGGCATTCGCGAAGGCACCGGTGCCTACCCAAGCTGATTGGGTGAGCCAACGCCCAAAACCAAAAATTCGCGAGAGTAAAGTAAGGACGGAGATCAGCCCCACCGCCGAAGCTAGGGCAGGCAGCTTCCTTTTCGCCCTCGGGTTTTTCAACGCTTACGTCCTAATTGATCAATAGTTCGCAACCCCGGCGTATTCGCGATTACTTGCGAAAACGAAATTTTTTCACTGGCTGCTGTTAGCGCGACAATCCCGAGGACGCCCAGCACTTTCCCCCCGGTGCCAGTTTTTTGAGCCCAGGCACTTCCTAGCAGCGCTCCCAAGGCGTTAGCACCAGTATCTCCTAGCATCTCCCGCTCACCCAGATCGGCTGGTAAAGCTATCGCACAAGTAGCCAGCGCTCCCCCAGCTAGACTGGCTGCCAGCCCCTTCTGGGAAACTAGCGGCAGCGCCGACAAAGCCGCCACTTTTAAGCAACGTCCAGGACGCAGATCAAATAGGTTAGCTAGATTAGCGCTGCCCGCGATGAGGAGGGTATCGAGCACCCAAGATCCCAACCCGGTTCTACGCGAACGCCCAATCCCGATCGCTCCTAGAGCAGCTCCAGTTCCAATTCCTACAATTTTTAGGGCACCGGTTGTAACTTTCCCTTCTGAAAGAGCCCGCAAATGTCCATGAAACCCCTTGGGGACCACCGGTTTTTCCGATGTTATTTCAGCATCCTGCGCGGAGACGGAATTTTCCTCTTGTTGGTTTGTTTGCCGGCTATCTGTTTCTTGGGGAATATCAGCACGGGTATCATCCAAATACCCCAGGGTAGCGCCGGCAGCCACCGGCAGTATCGCCCCTATTTGAGCACCTCGTTCACCTGCTAGCGAGACTCCCGCCGCCAAGCAAGCTGCAGCCACTTTTATTCCTCCGGTTAACGACACGGTTTCACCGTGGAAATTTTTCCGCTCATAACGCTGCGATACCTGGGAGGAAAGGTGTAGCCGTAGGTACTTGCTAGCTATGAGATACCCTGCTCCCGCTACTAGAGCTCCCCTAATTGCGCGTGCCACTACTGGCCCTCCGCAGGAGCAGCAGGGCTGGGAATCGGAGGAATGAGTTGAGTAGCGTAATTTTGGGTACCGTAAGCTTGGTTGCTACCGCTTTCATCAGCCAAAAGCGCGAAGGGGGCAGAAACGTTACTCATTACCGATCCGATAGTATCTACCGTGGTGACCGCAAGTTTTTTAGCACGAATCTGTGCTAGATATTCGTCTTCATTCTTTGCACTCCCCACGATGACCATGCCCTTAGGGAGGACCGCATTGACACCTTCTACCAAGTCTAAATCTAATTTGAGATCAGAATTCTTGGTCTCTTTGTCGTTAGTTGCCGGACTGGCTAGCAATATTAGCTGCACTGGCTCAGTTACCGCCGCAGCAGTAATCAAAGGGGTATCTCCGGCCGAAAGGTTCGATACCAGTGCCTGTTTCTCTTTGTCATCACTCGTGAGCCCTTCTGCTAGGGCTGTAGCCAAAACTTTCTGGGTGGAGACTTTGGCATCTACTTTATCGCCCAGTTTACCGGCCAATGTAGAGGCCAAATTATCTCGATAGGATTTGGAGTCTTCATTGAACCAGGAATCTTTTAATGTAACCGAATTAGAGATAGCGGCTCCCGCCTTTTTAAGCTGGGCATTTATTCCATTTAATGCCTCATCCGTTACGCCCGGCATTCTCACTACTGCAACTTTTTTACCAGTCATAGTGCCGGGAGTAACCTTATTTCCCAAAATTCCAATATATTCATTGGAATTATTTGCTTGTTTAACTAATTCTTCATTGGTAGAGCGCAGCTCAGATTGTTGCTTGGAAAGTGCGGTAACCTGCCCAGAAAGGGTGTCAGAAATTTTTCCTTGCAAAGGGCCAGCTCCCAGCACCACCCCCATAGTGAGGGCGACCAACACGGCCATTAGCGATACTAGATGGTAGCGAAAATCAATCATTTCTCTCCTGCCTTGGTTAAACCTTTAGTGAGGGAGCAACCCCAAATAGTTGCCGGAAAAAGTCAATCAAATCATTTAAATAGATACCGGCAATCCCATAAAACGTCTGCCCCACCGGGGTAACTGCCAAAGAAATTGCCACTGCCCCCACCCCCACTAGGGCGAGTAGCAGAGTCTGCCAGGTAGAAACCCGCGGTTGATAAAGTTGCGACACCCCTTTGGCGTCTACCAGTTTCGACCCCACCCGCAAGCGAGTTAGGAATGTAGAGGCCATCCCGGAGCGTCCCTTATCCAAGAATTCCACCAAAGTAGCGTGGGTACCTAGGGCCACGATAATTTCTGCACCTTTATCATCAGCCAGCAACATGGCAACATCTTCGGAGGTACCGGTAGCGGGGAAAAGAACGTGAGGGATGCCTTCTCGTTTAAGTCGTTCCGTTCCGGGAGCTTTACCATTACGATAAGCATGCACCACAATTTCAGCCCCACAACGTAGAGCCTGATCAGAGACGGAATCCATATCGCCAATGATCATGTCGGGGGTATATCCCTGTTCCAAAATGGCATCGGCTCCCCCATCTACCCCGACTAATACCGGTTTATATTCACGGATATAGGGACGCAGGGAACGCAAGTCTTCTTGATAGTGGTACCCGCGCACCACAATCAAGGTATGTTTTCCGGCGAATTTAGTTTTTACTTTTGGTACGCCTACCCCATCTAGAAGCAGATCACGTTCGCGGCGCAAATACTCCATAGTGTTGGCAGCAAAGGCTTCTATCTGGGTGGAGACTCCTTTTCGCGCCTCCTCCAAATCGGCAGCGATGGTTCCAGGAGTCTGTAACACCCCCTCGGCAAGCAGCTCTCCCCGATAGTAAACCGCATTGCCTTTCACGGTTACCTTGCTGCCTTCCTTCAGATTCATAATCCCGCTGCCCAGATCATCAATCAAGGTAATACCCGCATCAACAATAATGGAAGGTCCCATATTGGGGTAGCGTCCGGTAGTTGACTTGGCCGCGTTTAATACTGCACTGGGTGCCGCCGCCACCAGAGTTTCTGCTGCTATACGGTCAATATCAGCATGGTTAATAACCGCAATTTCACCGGCTTGCAAGCGTTGAGTCAGGTGCTTAGTTTTCTTATCTACTCGCACCCGGCAGCTAGAGGCTGACTCTACTGCGTTATCTGTGTGCCGTTTAAAAAGTCCCACGGGTCAACATTACCCCACGCGACACGCGCTAATCAGCTCCCGAGCGTGGTCAAGTGCAGATTGTGAGTCGGCTTTACCGGCCAGCATTCTCGCGATTTCACGTTCTCGCTCGCTACCTGCAACTTCTTCCACTCGGGTGGTATCGTTATTTTTCGATACCACCAGTTGTTTATCAGCCCACGCAGCTACCTGCGGTAGATGGGTCACCACTATCACTTGCGCATGTTGCGCCAATCTGGCTAAGCGCTGCCCGACTGCCAGCGCCGTTTGTCCCCCGATTCCCGCATCTACCTCATCAAAAATAAAAGTATGAGAGCCTTTAGCTAGCGAGCTAGCGGCCAGAGTAACCTCCAATGCCAACATGATCCGCGAAAGTTCACCCCCGGAGGCTCCCTGCCCTAAGGGACGCACGCTAGCATCCTTTCCCGCCCGCAAACCGAAAGTCACCTGATCATACCCATGGGTGTTGGGTTCATCTAGGGTGGCTAACTCAATATCAAAGCCTGCACCGGGCATCTGCAGTCCGTTAAGCTCTTGTGCCACTTTCTTTTTTAAGTCTGCGGCGAGGGCGAGGCGAGCGTGGGTTAATTTCTTTCCTAACTTTTCTAGTTGTGAACTAGTTTTTGTCAGTTTCTCTTGTATAACGGCGCCCTGATTCTGCGGACCAGATAACTGGATAATTTTTTCTCGTGCTTTATCTGCCCAGGTTAACCAGCTATCTAAATCTTTAGCCCATGGGCGATAGGCATGACGTAGCTGTGCCAGGCGCCGCTGGGCTTGATCTAGCTTTCCGGGGTCAGCTTGCAAATCAGCGAGATAGGCTCCGGCCTCGGCAGAGATATCTAAAACGATTGAGGAGGCATCCCGCAAGCCCCGAGCCAACTCGGATAGGTGTTCATCACTTTGAGCGCCCTTTTCTAAAGCCTGAATAGCCGCGCCCACCAGTGAGGCGGCATCTCCCCCTTCTCCGGTACTCCCCCCAGCAAGATAGCTATAGGCAGCCTGGGCCGCTTCCCTAAGATCTTCCACATTCCCTAGGCGTTCAATCGTACGGAGCAGCTCATCTTCTTCTCCCAGCTCCGGTTGCAGTTTTTCCTGCAGCTCGACCCCTTCTTTTAGGCGAGAAACCTCTATTTCTCGTGCTTGGCGCTGGTTTTCCCACTGCTGAAGTTGGGATTGCAAATCACGCCAAGACGCATAGGTTTCTTTAAACTGCTTTACTAGCTCTAGATGCGAAGCAGCCCCAAAAGAATCCAGTAAGGCTAACTGTCGGCCAGAACTACGCAACCCCAATTGCTCGGACTGCCCGTGAACCGTAACCAGTTCCCTTCCGATCTCAGCTAATACTGTGCTCGGAATTGTGCGTCCTCCACCGTGACAACGTGAACGCCCTTGGGAGGGAACCGTACGAGCTAGAATTATTTCCCCGTCCTCGACTATTCCTCCGGCATCTGTAAGTATTTTTGCCGCCGCGGAGCTATCTGAGACAAAAATCCCTTCCACTGCCAGCTCTTTTTCTCCGTAACGCACCAAGGACGGGTCAGCTTTTTTCCCCAGCAGTAACGCAATGGAGGATAAAACCATGGTTTTCCCGGCACCGGTCTCGCCGGTGAGTATCGTTAAACCGGAAGAAAAATTTAGTTCTGCCCGGGGTATCACCCCCAAGTTAGCGATAGTAAGCTGATCAATCATTTTTTATCCCAACGAACGCCAGCCCTTAACTGGTAACTGGAATTTATGTACCAGTCGCCCGGAGAAAGGAGTGTCGAGAATCTGCGCTAACAATACCGGCGCTTTACCTTTAGTGGCTCGCATCGCAGATGCCGGTGGTACTTTATGACAGCGCAAGCCATCGAGCCACAGCTGCATGGGGGTACGCTGATCGGGAAGCACTGAAATTTCCATCGTGGATTCGGGGGATACTACCAGCGGACGAGTAAATAAACCGTGTGCCCCCAGGGGAGAGACGACCATTGCCTGTACATCTGGCCAGACGATAGGACCACCAGCAGAAAAGTTATAGGCGGTAGAACCGGAAGGGGTAGCCACAATCAAACCATCAGCCCCATAGGTGGTAATGCCTCGTTGATCAATCCCTAATCCCAGGTGAGAGGGGTGGGCGCGATCAGTAGATAAAATTGCTGCCTCGTTAAGCGCCCAATCGGTTATTTCGCTGCCATCTGGCAAAGTGACTGTCACATCTACAGTCATCCGCGATTGTACCGTGTAGGAACCGGCCACGATATGGTCAATAACTTCGGAGATACGATCAGGTTCCACTTCGGTTAAAAACCCGGTGTGCCCCAGGTTGATCCCAATTAAGGGAACTTCCTGGGCACGAGCATATTGGGCGGCTCCCAGCAAGGTTCCGTCCCCGCCCAAGGCAATCACTATCTCCACTGGGCCGAGATAGTTTTCATCTACCGGAGTGATTCCATGACTGCGTAACGCTCGCGCAACATTATCTGCGGTCTCTTCCAAATCGGGACGCGAAAGATGCCGGATAACCATCACGTGCCGCTCACCCATGGGTTTCTCCCTCTTCCTGATCTAGTCTATGGTTTCCTTTTTCCCAGCAGGACCGGCCCAAATCGCGGTTCGTACCAGCTCTCGTACCTCTTCGTCGGGAGGCATCGCTGCTCCCCGCTGCAGGTATACAAAGTACTCTACGTTTCCTGCCGGTCCGGGTAACGGTGAGGCCGCCACCTGTTTTAATCCTAACCCGTTTTCTTGGGCAGCCGCGATCACGCCCAGCACCGTGTGGAAATGATCTTGGGGGTCGCGAACCACTCCCCCCGACCCCAAAGATTCCCGCCCAATCTCGAATTGAGGTTTAACCATCAGCAAATATTCTGCGTCAAGTGTAGAAGCCCGCACCAGAGCAGGTATCACTAGTTTCAGGGAGATGAATGACAAATCCCCCACTATCAATTGGGCGGGTTCGCCAATTTCTTGCGGATTTAGATACCGAATGTTAGTACGATCGTGAACTTCCACCCGCGGGTCTTGTTGTAGACTCCAGCGCAGCTGGCCATATCCCACGTCTACCGCGATTACACTTTTGGCTCCTCGGCGCAGTAAAACATCGGTGAAACCACCGGTAGAAGCCCCGGCATCCAGGCAACGTTTACCTTTGATCTGCGGGGCGGCCTCTCCCAGGATGTCCAGGGCACCAGCCAGTTTATACCCGCCGCGAGAAGCGTATTCCACGTCTGGAGTTTCGGCTACCACCACCGCTTGGGCGGGATCAATCTGGGAGGCTGGCTTCGGCATTACCCTTCCATCAACACTTACTCTGCCAGCTGTGATCAAGCGAGCCGCGTGTGCTCGGGAAGTGGCTAAATGCCGACGCACCAGTTCCCTATCGAGTCGCCGCAGCCTCCCCATAACTATTTTCTTTCTACCTGTGCGTTCAGAGAGTCCAAAGCGGAAGACAGTTTGCTTGCCACTATTTCTAGCTCGCTTAAGGTAACCTGCGGATAAATACTGGTATCCTCGTTCGGCCAGCTGTCCATTAGTTGGTCAATATCAGATTTGCGGGCCGCCAGCTCCAGGTCCTCTGACGAGTTCGAAATGTTACTCTCCGTGCTCACCGTCAACCTCACCGGGAAGGAGTAGCTCTAGCTGCAGGTCTTCCTCGTCCGCTTCTTCCTCACTGCTATCTACCTCTGCTGCCTCAGTTATTTCCGCAGCTTCCTCCACAATCAGTGCTGGTTCATTCGAGGAGGTAGTCTCTTTTGATTCTTCCGGTATGAGCTTTTCTGCTATCTCTTTCTGCGGAGATTCTTCGGTTTGCGGGGACAGGGAATCTAAATTTTCTGCGACTGCTTCACTGGAAGATTCCGGATTCTCCTCTACCGGGGCTTCGCCCTCCTCCAAAGATTCCGATTCTGGAGTTTCGATCTCGCGCACTACCTCGATATCGGGTAGATGGACAAACACTCCCTGGTCACGCGCATCCCATACGGCGGCCACTAATGCCCGATAGTCCTCCAAGCTGAGGACGGCGCCGTTGTCAACCGGTTCATCTTCGCGCAAGACTCGCCCATCTTCAGCCACCATAAAAGCGGCAGATTCTCCGCTGGTCCAGGCACCGGTGGGTTGGTGTACCGGTCCGGGATGCACGCGATTTAGATCAGTAAGATCCAAGCCTAGATAGGAGGGACGCCGTTCTGGGTAGGCTAATGCCACGGCTTTGGCATCAGACACCCCGGTAAGCACATGGAAACTGAGCATATCGGCAGCAACGGCTCCCGCAATATCGGTATCGAGCCGATCTCCCACCACCAATGGTTTACTGGCGCCTGCATGGGATGCCGCTTTCCGATATATCCCCGCAAAAGGTTTCCCTCCAGCGAACGGCTTTTGTCCCGTAGCGTGTTCTACTGCAGCTACCAGAGAACCGTTACCCAGAGCGAAACCATGCTCGGTGGGCAAAGTAGCATCCAAATTGGTAGCCATAAATAGAGCTCCAGCGTTAATCGCATAGGCGGCTTCGGAAAGCTGCTCCCAGCCCACCTCAGCTCCATAGCCTTGGATTACCGCCGCCGGCTGTTCGCTGGCTCTGCTGACTACCTCAAACCCGGCTTCTGCAACCGTATCGCGCAGTGCTTGCGTCCCGATCACCAACACTTTGGAGGCTGGCTCAATTTTCTGGGTGAGGATTTCTACCGCATCCATAGCGGCCGTCATAATCTCTTCCGGCGCGGCAGCAATCTGATGTCCTTTTAGTTTTTCTGCCACCTGCTGCGGGGTACGCGAGGCATTATTGGTTACGAACTGGAACTTTATGCCCGCTTCGCGCGCCGCCGCTAAACCGGCCGCCGCATTAGGAATATCGCGGGTGCCAGCGTAGCAAACTCCATCTAGATCGATAAGCAGCACATCAGCAGTCTCCACTAGAGGTTTGCGACTCCCATGTAGGTCAGAGGGCACATAGGGGTTATCAGCTTCCAGCACCTCTTCCAGATCTACAATCGCTACTGTATCGGGAACTTCGGGGGTTTCTTCCTCCACTTTCTCGGCTTCTTCTTCTCTGCCAAGGTCACGCAACAAATCAGCTTTGTAGGAAAGCATCCGGGCTAATAGCACCGGCTCTTCCAACTGGTGATTTTCTAAAAATTGATTTAGTAGCAGTAGGGCCGCATCGGAATCACCCAAATCATGACGAGCTCCCGCCTGTACTATCACCAGTTCTACCAGCTCAGACAAATCATAGGTTGAAGTGTCGGTTTCGCTAATAATCTCTAAAGCTTTTTCAGGCTTACCCAATCCACGTTCACAGTCAGCTTCAATCGCCCGTAAACTGTCAGTTCCAGTCAAACGACGCGCCGCCCGTACTTCTCGCAGCGCTTCGCTATATTTCCCGCTGGCATAGGCGGCAAGTGCACAGGCTTCTCGAACAACTCCAATCCGACCTGCGCGGCTAACTGCCGCCTTGGCGTGCAAATAGGCTTCTTCCGCATCGACATCTAGCAGAGACCCCGCCATTACCAAATGGCGTGCCACTTTTTCGGCATTATCGGGATCTAGCGAGGATAGCGCAGCCCGTGATTCTCTATCTAGATCAGAGGCTTTTACTGCGGGAGGAATTTGAGGCTCGTTATCGTGGCGCCACTCTTTGGCCCGGTAGCGAGAATCGCGTACCCCAAAAGAATGCTTTCCAGAGCGCGGTGCTTGTGCTTCCCGCTCGCGGCGTTCATCCCGCCAATCATCTCTGCGATTATCGCGGCGGTTATCGCGATCAAAGCGCTTGCCACCCCGGTTGAAACCTCGGCGGGAACCGGTCTCATTTTGCTCTCCCCGGCGATAGGAGGAACGCCCCGGACGCTCTGAGAACCCGCGAGATTCCCCGCGGTCATCACGATAATTGCGGCGTCCTCCCCGATAATCTTCGCGATCTGCCCGGTAGGAACCACCACGATCATTTCGATCGTAACGAGAGTTATCACCGCGACGATCGCCGCGATCTTTACGGAAGTTACCGCCACGGCGATCCTGCCATTTGCCTCCCCTGCGATTATCCTTCCGGTAGCCACCTTCCCGGTATCCACCCTCGGATTTGCTACTGCGGTAACCGTCCCGATCGCCTTGCCGCTGGCCGGAAGAATCTGAGTAGTTGCTTTGCTTACCGGAGCCTTCCCGGCCGGTTGACTGCGAGCGCCGCTTGCGCCATTGAGGTTCGCGTCCGCCACCTTGCTGATTAAAATTGCTCAACTCTAGATCCTTATCTTTTACTATTGCCAGTCGACTACCTTTCTATTCTAAGCGTAAAGGCCATCGTGAAGCTGCTTGAAAAGGTTGTCTATCCTCACTATTTCTTCTAACTGGGTTCTTGAAACTTCCCGGAGGGGCTGAAAACGGCTGATCAATATTCCCCATAATAGTTCTGGCTGGGAGGATAGCACCATAGCCGTCCTCACCAGCCAGAAAACTATTTAGAGATTTCCCTTAGTGTTCCCCTCCAAAGAAGAGTGACCAGGGCATATCTAGCGGTGCGTCCTCAGCTACTACCGAGTAAAGATAGCGACACAGAGGGAAGTCTTCCTCTTTGATTACTCCCCGTTCGGTCAGCGGTTTGAGTGCAGCCCCGATTACCTGAATCGCGGCTACCCCTTCTAGAGTTACCCCTTTCATTAGGGAATCGCGTACTTCGGAGAAGGGCACTCCCGAGC
>CAMYAU010000014.1 GCA_947253735.1 uncultured Varibaculum sp.
AACCTGAAGATCAGCAGCTCCTAGACCAGGTAGAAGCCGGGTTTGCTGAGGTCGGGGAACTAATCGCTACCCATAGGCAAAAAGCAGCGCTGCAGCAGATCATGCATCTGGTATCTGCGGCGAATCAATATGTGGCCGCCACGGAGCCTTTTAAGTTGAAGACTCCGGAAACCGAGGAGCGTCTCCACACTATTTTGTGGGTATTAGCGCAGGTTATTGCGGATCTGAATCTGATGTTTTCGCCATTCTTGCCGTCTTCCGCAAATGCGGTTGACCGCGTTTTCGGAGGGGCAGGGGAAATAGCCCCCATGCCTCGTATTGAAGAAGTTAAAGATTTAGACCAAACTAGAGAAGACGGTTCAGATTTCACCTACCCCATTATTACGGGCGATTACACCCAGGCTCCGCGGTGGGGCAGGCATGAAATTCAAATCGGAAGGTCAGTTTCTAAACCCAAACCCGTGTTTCAGAAGCTAGAACCTGAGATTATAGAAGAGGAATTAGCCAGGCTCGCCTAGGGCCGAGGCATAAAGGAGAGGGTACGTGGCTGGGTTTTGGCAACGCTTAAAAAGACTCTTTCGGGGGTCTTCTGCTCGTGATGACGAGCGCGACTCCCGCCTGCCGTTAGCTTTGGAAAGCGCCGCTAAAGACGCAGATGTATCCGAGGGTGAACGTAAAGTTTACGAATCCTCCGGGGTCGTAATTTTAGAAGACCAGACCTTAACGGACAGTCAAAATCAGGAAGTGGTTTCTGATTCTGCTGCTCCGAGCCCAGCGGAAGCAAAAACCGTAACCCCCGCGAAGGATGCTGCAATTAACAACGCTGAGCAATCTGAACCTGCAGATGACACGCAGACCAAAACCGCTGTTCCCGCAGTGAATTCCACAGAATCGCAGTCAGAAGCGGAACAAGCAGCTTCCTCTGACGCCTCCGAGGAGGCAGAACCGGCAGTAGCACCAGTGGCAGAGCCTGATCGCAAGCTTCCGGTGCATGGGGTGAAGACTGCAGATATTTGCGCCTCTAATGATGCCGAAAGTTATGGGGCTCCCGCTATTGACCGTACCCCGGGGCGGAAACTGATACTAGCTTTTGAAAAGCATGTTCAGGGGGCCAAGCCCCAGGTGTGGTACACCCGCAGTAATGATCACGGAATCAGTTGGGAAGAGCCGCGCGTCCTCTTTGATCAAGAAACCTACACCGATTCTGGTCAGGCTTTCACTGACCCCCAGATAATTATTTCTCAGGTCACGGGACGAGTATTTATAGCGGTTACTACCCGCACTGATGACGATGACTCTCAAAACCATATTGCGGTAGCTTTAAGCGATGATGAGGGGGACACCTGGCGTTACCGGGATTTGACCAGTCTAGTTGATGGGGATCAAAGCTGGGTATCCCGGCGTACTGCCCACGGGCACGGAGTACAGATGCGTCAAGGGATTTGGACCGGCCGGCTCGCATATGTCGCAGTAGCCACCGAAGCTGACGGTAAACGAGGCGCGGTGGCAGTTTGTTCCGATGACCAAGGAATCTCTTGGTGGGCAGGTAAACTAGCTGGCCAAAGGGTAGTGCAAGCCACTATTACCGAGCTTAGTGACGGAAAGCTAGTGATGGGGTGTGTCGAGGAAACCGATCAGGGACTAACCTTCAACGCCTATGCTTCTGCTGACGGCGGTCGCAGTTTCACAGAATCCCTAAGCAAGAAGGCTTTAGGCACTTCCCTGCCGGCAGCGGTGGAGCGGGCATTCTATTCCGCTCCTGAACACACTGAACAGTCTCGGGTAATGCTGGCGGTGGCGCGTAATCAAAACGGGCAGGGAACAGTACGTTCCATGTTTGATTTTGCCACCGATCTTTTAGGGATCATGCCTTTCACCTCCCAGCCGGTGAACGCAGTCGATGTGGTGTCTTTGGAAGATATACGGATTGTGGATGTGGCCTATGAAACGGATTCTGGGATTTCAGTGGCCGCGCTGTGTATTGATTCTTTGTCTTTGAAATATCTGGCGGTCGGTTGGAACGCCACCGAGGCGGAACAAAACCAAGTCTTGCGCCGTGCCGGTTTACTTTCTCGCAGGTAGTTCTTAAATAACTAGGTTTAATGATAGATTTCAACGCCCTTTTTTCTGCTGATACCCCTACGTCTCAAACTCTGCTCCCTGGCGCGGTAGAGGTGAGCCCCGACTCTTCCTCCGCGGAAACACCCTCCAGACCAGAGGAAATAATTTCCGGTTTGAATGATCCGCAGCGGGAAGCGGTTGAGCATCAGGGAAGTCCGCTGTTGGTGATGGCAGGAGCCGGATCCGGAAAAACCCGGGTGCTTACTCGCCGTATTGCCTACCTATTGGCTACTGGCCGGGCGTATCCCTCACAAGTTTTAGCTATTACTTTCACCAATAAAGCGGCCGCAGAAATGCGGGAAAGAGTAAGCTCCCTTATAGGGCCGCAAGCTGGTCAAATGTGGGTTTCTACTTTTCACTCTGCCTGCGTGAGGATTCTGCGCCGTTACGCTGAGGCTGCCAACCTGAAATCTTCGTTTACTATTTACGATCAGGCGGATGCCACCCGCTTGGTTTCCATGATTTTAAAAGAGCTACAACTAGATCCCAAGCGATTTCCAGCCAAGAAAATTCAAGGGCGAATTTCCGATTTAAAGAACTCTTTGATCGATCCTGACACCTATCTCGCTACTGCAGGACTCGGACCTGATTCAGAGGTAGTAGCGAAGGTTTACCCCAGTTACCAGCGTCGCCTCAATGCCGCTAACGCGCTAGATTTCGATGATCTGATTATGCGAACGGTGCAGCTTTTCCGCAGTAATCCCCTGGTGCAATCCAGTTTCTGTAATCGTTTCCGGCACGTGCTGGTAGACGAATATCAAGATACTAACCACGCGCAATATGTGCTGGTTAAGTTGCTCTCTGGGGTAGCGGGCGCGGCGATTAACCAACCGGAACAGATACCGGGTGAACCGGTTACCCCCGCAGAACTTACCGTAGTTGGGGACTCTGACCAGTCTATCTATGCTTTTCGGGGTGCTACTGTGCGCAATATTGAGGAATTTGAGAAAGATTTCCCGGGAGCGCGCACCGTCTACCTGGAACAGAACTATCGTTCCAGTGGAAATATTTTGGCGGCGGCCAATGCGGTGATTTCGCATAACCAGAGCCGGCACAAGAAAAAGCTGTGGACCGATTCTGGCGAGGGTGAAAAAGTCGGGGTGCGGATTTCTTCCGGTGACCGTGACGAAGCACTATCCGTAGTGGAAGAGATAAATAAACTTGTAGGCGGGACTTATACCTACGGTGATATCGCCGTCTTTTACCGGATAAATGCCCACTCGCGTCTCCTGGAAGAAACCTTGACCCATGCGGGGATTCCTTACCGGATTGTTGGTGGCACCAAGTTCTATGAACGCAAAGAGATCAAAGATGCGATCGCTTATCTGCAACTGGTAGTAAATCCCGATGATACCGTGTCTTTTACCAGAGTTATCAACACTCCCAAGCGCTCCCTGGGTAACAAAGCGCAAACGGCACTGCAAGCTGCAGCTAATACCCATGATGTTTCCCTAGGGCGAATGGCAGCTCTAGTGTGGATGCAAGAGATGGGCGAAAAGCGTCCCAGCGCGGCAGCGGATACAAACCTGTCAGGGATGAGCGAAACAATGCCGGCAACCGTCGAGGTAAGCGGGCTTGCTTCCCGGGCACGCACCAGTATCGCTCAGTTCTGGGATTGTTTAGTTGCTGCCCGGCAAGGCTATGTTGAGGGCGAGCCACTCAAGGATATTTTGCAGACGGTATTAACCGAATCAGGGTATTTGAAGTCTTTAGAGAGCTCGAAAGATCCGCAAGATGGGGTGCGCCTGGATAACCTTTCCGAGTTCTATAACGTGGCTTCCCAGTTCAGCGAAGACGAACCAGAAGGTACTTTGGTGGATTTCTTAGAGCGGGTTGCGCTGGTAGCCGATGCGGATCAACTCCCAGGTGATCAGCGAGGACAGGTTACTCTAATGACCGTACACATGGCGAAGGGGCTGGAATTTCCGGTGGTGTTTGTGACCGGATTAGAGGAGGGAACTTTCCCGCACTCGCGAGCCCTAGGTGAGGCCGGGGAAATGGCAGAGGAACGACGTCTGGCCTATGTAGCGATCACCCGAGCCAAGCAGAAAGTGTATTTGACTGCGGCACATAATCGCCAGATGTGGGGAGAAACCCGCTGGCAGCCTCTTTCTCCGTTCCTGCTTGAGGTTCCGACCGAGTTAATGGATCAGCCCGAACAATTGAGTAAGAGCAACGGGCAGTTTGAATTTTCCTTCGATACCTCTTCCTCTTGGAGCTCCGGGAATAGTTGGGGGAGCAGCTCTAGCAATCGCCGGAGCAATTCTGGGTATCGTAGTCGCAGCGAAAGCAGCTACCAGCATCGAACTGGCAGGTATCGGGATGAAGACGCAGCCGGACCGGCATTTGGAGCGGGCGGCACCGGGAAGATTTCCCGGCGTCAAACTGGCAAAGTTAAGCGTCT
The DNA here is from genome assembly GCA_947253735.1 of uncultured Varibaculum sp. GTDB lineage: Bacteria > Actinomycetota > Actinomycetes > Actinomycetales > Actinomycetaceae > Varibaculum. Next base: position 4,526 of record CAMYAU010000014.1, read on the forward strand.
TGGTGCCGATTTGGGGGCACGTACCGATGCTAATGCTTCTATAGGTAAAGCCGTTGAGGTTGGGACCGGAGATCGGGTGCGTCACGATAAATTTGGGGAAGGTACGGTAATCGCGATTGAAGGGCGGGGCCGATCGAAGAGTGCCAAAGTAGAGTTCGCGGGAGGAGAAACGAAACGGCTTCTGCTGCGCTTAGCGCCCATGGAAAAAATCTAGCTTCTATAGGCTAGATAAATGGTGTTGGTCTTGACTAGATTTACTTAAAAATAATATTGGATGGGGTTGGGCATTTTTGCCCAACCCCATCCAACTATGTGCCTTTACCCAAACCCAATGGACGGGTAAGCCAATAAGGGTTTAGAGGATTCCCAGCTTCTTTACCGTGGCGATTTCCTCTTGAGCTGCCTCCGCATTCTTTGCGATGTGCTGCTTGGTCTTTTCCGGTAGTTCTAGCCCTTCAACTACCTGGTACTGTCCGTCTTTGCAGATGACAGGCATGCCATAGACGAGTCCTTCCGGAACTCCATATTCCCCGTGGGAAGGACCAGCGAAGGTGGACCAGTCGCCCTCGGGAGTACCTAACGCCCAGGTGTGCATATGGTCGATAGCCGCCGAAGCCGCCGAAGCCGCCGAAGAAGCACCTCGCGCCTCGATAATAGCAGCGCCCCGCTTAGCTACGGTGGGTACGAAGTAGTCGTCCAACCAAGCTTCTTCCACCAGTTCCGGAGCCGGCTTGCCATCAACGGTAGCGAAAGTGAGATCGGGGTATTGGTCAGCAGAGTGATTACCCCACACGATCATCTTCTTAATGTCTTTAACCGCTGCTCCAGTCTTTTCTGCCAACTGGGAAATAGCGCGGTTGTGATCCAGACGCATCATCGCGGTGAAACGCTCTGCCGGTACATCCGGAGCCGACTTGGCAGCAATATAGGCGTTAGTGTTAGCCGGATTGCCAACTACCAATACCCGAATATCGTCGGCAGCATTATCGTTGATAGCCTTGCCTTGCGGGCCAAAAATACCGCCATTGGCGGCTAGTAGGTCTGCCCGTTCCATGCCTTTACTGCGGGGGCGAGCTCCCACCAAGAGCCCGTAGGAACAGCCGGAGAACGCCTGGTTGGGGTCATCATAAATGTCTACTCCGGCCAGTAGCGGGAAGGCAGAGTCATTTAGCTCCATTGCGGTGCCTTCCGCAGCTTTAACTGCTTGCGGGATTTCCAGCAGGTTTAACTTCACTGGTTGATCGGGGCCCAGCATCGCGCCGGAGGCAATACGGAATAGGAGGGCGTATCCGATATTACCGGCGGCGCCGGTAACGGTAACGGTAACAGGTTTCTTGCAGCAGCATTCTGCCATGTGATTCTCCTTCGATGAGAATTGTTTTCCTACCGACCGCTCCCGGTCGGTCAAGCCAACTAGACTTATGTTTCAACCCTAACGCTTTAAGGTGGCATCTGCCACTGAAATCTTCCTCCCTAAGCGCAATAAAAGTGCAGGAAATCGGGTGCCTCTCGATATCGAGAAAGGTTTCTTGACCCTTAGTCCTAGCTGAGAGACAATCGCCGATAAAACCTGCCGGCCTTTCCTCAAGAATGCAGCTGACCGATAACTATTTTTGATTGCCGGTAAAAATTGTGTGCTCGTAAAGGAAAAAACGCAAAATGGTGCCCAGTACCAGCCCGATGATGTTGGCGGAGATGTTGTCGGCCAGCAGCGAGGTCATCCCCAATAGATAATGGCTGATTCCCAAGCAAATAACTGCAGGTAACATCCCTAGTACATTAACTATCGCGAAGCCGAGAAACTCTTGGAGACGGTTATCGGTGCGTTGGTTACGGAAAGTCCAATAACGATTTACTACCCACGAAAAAATAGTAGCTACTGTCGCGGCCAAAATCTTGGAGGTCAGAGGGTGCGAGGTGAGCAAATCTAACATTAGAAGGTTAAAAATGGATATATCAACCAGGTAGTTCATCCCGCCCACCAGGCAGAATTTAAAGATTCGGATTAGGCGTCCCGGGGCACGCAAATAGGTGTAAAGCTTGCTCACAATTCTAAGTTACAGGCGAGAATATACCGGAGTAATCTGGGCGGTGCGCGCATTGGAAAGTCGATCGCTGCGGCGTCCGTCAGCTAGTTGGCCTTGCGCATAATTACCTAGGCAGTACATATTATTCTGTTTATCGAGCATGCAGGTAAAAGTGTTACCCATGATCAGGGTGGAGCGATCATTTGCCCCTAAGCGGGCATCTAAACCGCTGACAGTCGGAGCAGCCCCAATAGTTTGGGTGTTACTGGCGGCAAACCGTTTAGTTAAAGCAATAGCCGGCCCCAATTGTCCGAAGTCATTGCGACCCCAACAGTAGGTGTTACCAGCGGAGGCTACCGCGCATCCTCCGTAATATCCCAAGTAAACCTGGCTGACTTGCGGAAGGGAACTCACTAGTTCAGGTTGTTGCATCTGTCCACTGGTTGACATATTTCCCGGTTTGCCTGCCTGACCATCGGTATTGATACCCCAACAATAGAGCCGCTGGTTCTCAGAGATCGCGCAACTGCGATCTCCGGCGGCCCGCAAAGAAACAAACTTCATATTCGAAACCGGTGCCGGACGCAATTGGTAGTCGACCGCCAATCGGTTATTCCAGTCATCCCAGCCAGCTTTTACTCCCCAGCAATAAACGATGCCGTCTTGCCTCAGCGCGCAGGTGTGGTCATTGCCGGTGGCGACCTCTTTAACATCTGTCATTACCGCAACTGGTTTTAATTGGTTCCCAATGTTGGTGCTGTTGCCGACTTGGGCCATTTCATTGGCCCCCCAGCAACTAAGTACCCCAGAGTTGGAAAGGGCGCAGGCATGGCGTCCTCCGGCAGCAATTTGGGCGGTATCAGCGGGAAGAGCAGCTATTCTTAGAGGATTAAAAGATCCTGAAAGTTGGTTGCGGGATTTAACCTGCCCCAATTGCCCGAAGGAATTATCACCCCAGCAATAAACAAACTTGTCGGTACCCAGGCCGCAAGCGTATTCCCGGCCGGTAGATATTTGCGTGAATTTCACCGGTTGATTGGCTATTGTCTGCGGTAATATTGCAGGTTGCCGGGTTATAGGAACCCCCAGCTGACCGGAATCATTAACCCCCCAGCAACGGGCGGTACCATCGGTGCGCAGACCGCAAGCGAAGGATCCGGAAGCAGAGGCGCGTCGTAAGTCCTGAGCTACTCCCACCGGTTGCACCGTATCTGAGGGCGAAGTCATCTGGTTGAAAGTCGGAACCGGAGAAGGTCCAGGTTGGACTGGGCGTAAAGAAAGGATAATGCGCGGGCCGTTAAAGGTTGGAGTAGGAGAGGGGCCGGGCATTACCGGATCATAATCCGAGGTAGGAGTAGTGGTGGTAGGCTGCGGGTTCGCCGGGGTTAGCGTGATCTGGTAGGTGGGCTTTACCGCCCCTGCAATGGAGGTTGTTGGGGCAATAACCAATGTTCCTAGGGCTAGGAATACCGCTACCACGGCCAACGCTACCTGCAAACCAATGCGACGTTTAGACGCAGTATCACGCAACTCGGTCACCTCCCGTCCAACCTCGGGATCTATTTGAAGACTCCTTAGCTCATTCTAACCTATTTTTAACAAACTTTGAAGTCAGAAGCTTAGGTAAAACCGTGCCAATTTTTCGACGAAGAGGCTTATAGGCCTGTTATCGGGTAAGCCTTCTGAGGTATTCTATTCGCATGAGTATTTTAGTGGTAGGTGGTGCCGGTTATATCGGTGCTCACGTGGTCAGACTTCTCGCTCAACGCGGTGAAAAAGTAGTAGTCATTGATGACTTATCCTACGGGACTGTGGACCGGATCGGCGACGCGAAACTGGTACAGCTGGATGTGGCTGCCGCCGGAGCGCGAAAGAAGATCTTCCAAACTCTCATTGATGAGGATGTAACCGCAGTTATTCACTTTGCGGCGCGCAAGCAGGTGGGGGAGTCGGTTGAAAAACCCATGTGGTACTACCAGCAAAATGTCGGAGGGCTAGCCAATGTTATGTCCGCTATGCGTGACGCGGGTACCCGGCAAATGATTTTCTCCTCCTCGGCAGCAGTATACGGTCAACCTGACGTTCCGGTGGTTCCTGAAGAATTGGGGGGGAAGCCTATTAACCCCTATGGGGAAACCAAGCTGATTGGCGAATGGATGATGGCCGATTGTGAACGCGCATGGGGTCTGCGCTGGATAGGACTACGCTACTTCAATGTAGCAGGCGCCGGTTGGGACGAACTGGGTGATCCCGCTCGCCTCAACCTGATTCCTATGGTGTTGGAACGTTTAGCCAAGGGGCAAAATCCCAAGATTTTCGGGACTGATTACGATACTCCGGATGGGACCTGCATCCGTGATTATATACATGTTCGGGATTTAGCTGACGCTCACCTGCATGCCCTAGATTATGTGGCCTCCGGACAGGAAATGGAACACCATGTGTTCAATGTAGGTACTGGGCAGGGAACTTCAGTACGCGAAATCATCGAGGGTATTCGCGAAGTAACCGGGATTGATTTCAATGTGGATGAAGATCCACGTCGTCCCGGGGATCCCGCCCAGTTGATCGGGGACACCACCAGGATTCGGGTGGATCTGGATTGGAAAGCTGAAAACGGGATCAAAGAAATCCTGGAGTCCGCGTGGAGCGCCTGGCAAGCAGGTCCAGATCGGATTCCCGGCGTTTAAACAGCTATTGAGCGTTTAGTTCTCCTAGGCCCAGCATAGTTTTCGAAAGACCAAACTTTGCTGGGCCTACCTAAAAATCCGGCCATTCGCCCTCTGGAAATACCTATCGTGTTTTGCTGCGTATGCAAAATACTACTGGAACTGGTGGTACTGGCCCGGCTGCAAGGTACCGTTTTGGAAAGCTGACCAGAAACTGGGGGTCTTTTGCCCATCTAAGAGCACCATAGCTCCGTGTCCTCCGCGGTAATAGGCCATTTTGGCGATGGGCGGAACTCCGGTGAGATTATTGCTACTGGCATTGCGGTAGGCAAAGAGCATTTTCCCCAGTGCCCAGGCACCTGAATCAGAATCACAAGTGAGATTGGTTGCTCCCGAGTTTGCCAGGTCGCGCTGTTTGAAGGGATTGAGGAAGGTTGAGGGGGTAATGAGGGTCTGCGACAGTTTAGAAACCACTTGGCGTTGCCGCTGCGCTCTCCCGATATCCCCTCGAGGATCTTGATGTCGCATTCGCGAAAAAGCCAAGGCAGTTGCCCCATCGGCTTGGTGGCAGCCCTTTTTCCATTTCAAAGCAGAATCGGCATCGTCGACATCATAGTCGAGGCAGAGTTCAACTCCACCTGCGGCATCGACCAGCTGGGTCACCGCGCCCATAGTTACTTCCACATAGTGATCTACTTTAACGCCGCTCAATCCCTCCACGGTTCTCACCAGGAGCTTGGGGCCGCCTAAAGCGTAGGCTGCATTGATTTTATTGAGGCCGTGTTCCGGAATATCGACTGCGGTGTCGCGCGGTAGGGATACCAGTTCGGCAACCCCGTTAACCTTGCGCAGCAACATGATGCTATCGGCGCGCGCACCCTGCACCCAAGGTTGCTTAATGCCCCCATCGCTTCCGTCGGAACGCTGATCAGAACCGGCTATCAGCCAAGTTTCCCCCTCGCCAGCAGGGAAAGTTGAAAGGGCGTCGACTCGGTTTAACTGGGAATCTACCAGATACCACAAGTAAAGCGGCCAAGCGATAACAAAAATTAAAATCAGGGTGAGGGCGAGTCTAAGGAGTCGACGTCCGGCCAGATGGGGACGTTTAATCCTAGGAGATCTCGCCGGCGGGATTGGCTCCAGTTTCGGGGCTGCTGTAGACCTTTGGTACGCTGCTAAGTTTTCAGGTAAACGGTCTGTAGACATGACGCGGGTGCGAGTAGGCACCCCCCGTCCAGCAAAGCGGGAGGTAGTGCGAGGTTGCACCGGAATTTCTTGCGCCATGGAATCCGGGTTAGTCCTGGTAGTGCCGGGATCCTTCAATCGCCGAGAAATTGCCGGGCGTGACGGATGGGTCGGCACGGAAGAATGAGAGTTCCCGGTATTTTCCAAGATTTCGCTTCCTGCTGGGTAAACAGGGTTAGCAGAACCTGGAGAGCGATGCCTCATTTGTTGCGGAGCATAGGAGGGAGGCGCTGCCCTATTGGGCCGCGGACGTTGCCTTGGGGGCGGGAAAGATTCTGGCGGGTTCTGTTGACTCAAGTTAATTCTTTCCTAACTGTTAACCGTATTGGCGTTTTAGTTTCCTGCTTCGCATTTACGTTGCAGCTCAGCTAGTTCTTCGGGACTCAACTTGGAGTAGAGGGCACCGCTTTGCCGCAGGTCCGCGGAGGGTCTTAAGTCTTGAGACGCAGACTCAGAAGGTGAAGCACTGCCGCTTTGGGCGTTAGAAGCGGGGGTGCTTTCCTTAGGAGATGATGACGAGGGCGTCTTGGAGTCCTCGGAAATGGTGTAGACCTTGCCGTTTCCATCGCGGACTTCAGCACCCGCCGGCAGCGGAGTGTTATTGATAAAAGATTCCCAAATAGGCGCGGACTTGTCTTCGTAAAGTAAAAGCCGATTATGGTCGAAAGGTGCATCGTAGACCGGTAGGGTAACAAAACGCAGATTCTCGGGTTTGAGAGATTGCAGAGACCAGCCCAAGCCCGCCAGCTTGGAAACTGACGATAAGCCCTCGGAGATGGTCAAAGATCCTAAACCATTACCAACAAATCCGTAGAGCTGATTTAAGGAAGTAAGAATATTTTTTTGTAAGGCCGCGCGCATCATAATGCCCATCACTGCCTGTTGTCGCTGGATACGTTGGATATCGGATCCGTCTGATCCTTTCACGCCGTGGCGTACCCGCGCATAGGCTAAAGCCTCTTTGCCGTCGAAATGTTTACAACCGGGCTCTAGTACTAATCCGGAGTTGATTTTGTCGTTTATCGCGGTGGGGACGTAAATATTGATTCCCCCGAGAGCATCTATCATTGAGGAAAAGCCATTGAAATCTACCACTATGGATTCATCAATGCGTATCCCCGAGAGTTTTTCTACCGTTTTCCAGGTGCACACTACTGCCGCAGCGCGGTCGTTACCGCCGGAACCAATCGAATAGGCCCAGTTAAATTGCGCCCTTTGGGGTCTGGATTTGCTACCATCATTGCGCTGACAGGCGGGAATATCAACGATCAGATCGCGAGGAATAGAAACCACGTTTACCTGAGAACGATCCTGAGAAATATGCATAACCATAGTGGTGTCGGAGCGTTCGGTGGAGTCATCATTGTTGGTTAAAGTCTGGTTACCTTTGCCGGAACGCGAATCAGACCCAATTATCAAAATATTAATGGATCGCCCATCGTAGGAATCGGGAGGCGTTCGTTTAAGTAAAGAAGAGGTTCCTAGATTGCTGACTCTTCCGGATAGATCCTGGTAAACAAGGAGCGAGGCAGTTAAAGCAAAGGATGATAAAAATACCAGTGCGCAGGCTAAAGCGCGGCGGATTTTAGGAGGGTACGGCGGATTGTCGGCATGGCGAATGCGTCCAATATAGTCTTTCGCGCTCTTCTTGTGTGAACTCACGTGTCCTACTTTATGCTGTCTGCGCCAAATTATAACGATTTGGATAAGAAATTAGGGAAGTTGCCAGTTTATGGGGGTTGCCCCTAGCTGTTGTAGCCACGAGTTGGTGCGTGAAAATGGCCGTGAACCAAAGAAGCCTCGCGAGGCAGACAAAGGCGAGGGGTGGGCAGATTCTATGCAAGGAGTTTTCCCCAGAGCGGGGCGTAAAGATTGTGCCTGTCTACCCCATAAAATGGCGACCAGGGGCCGATCTCTGTGTGCCAAGGCAGAAATCGCGCAGTCGGTTACCTCTTCCCAACCGCGACCGCGGTGAGAGCCAGCTTCGTTAGGGGAGACGGTGAGTACCCGATTTAGCAGCATTACGCCCTGCTGTGCCCAGGGGCGCAGATCCCCGCTGCTGGGGAGGGAACAGCCTAGATCTTCGTGTAGCTCTTTGAAAATATTTTGTAGAGACTTAGGGATCGCCACTCCCGGTTTCACCGAAAATGATAGTCCCATCGCATTTCCGGGAGTTGGATAAGGGTCTTGGCCCACAATTAATACTTTTACCTGGTCAAATGGGTAAGTAAACGCTCGAAAAATATCTTTGCCAGCAGGAAAATAGTTATTTCCTTCCTCCCGTAGCATTTTGCCCATCTCGCTGATTTTGTCAGCTACCGGTTCCATAGCTGGTACCCAGGAAGGGTGCATGATTTTTTCCAGGTTGGTGCTCATGTTGTTACTTTACCCTGAGGTCGGCCAGAAACCACGATGAGCAAATGGGCGTTCTCGGCGTGGCAGGAATGCGAGTGGTATCTAGATGCGGTTAGTGTGGGCATGTGAGCAAACAAGAGTTTCCGCCAGATGAATTCGACGCGATGGGAGAAGAAGGTCCCTCGGGGGCTCATCGCCGTCCTATTAGGCGGTGGCAAACCCTGCTACCAATTTTGATTGTATTGGTTTTAGGGCCGGCTTTGGCCTGGGGCGGGGTAGCGCTCATGAAGTCCACTGGCAAAATTGACGAGGTTAAGTCAACTGCCACTCCCAGTGCTACTGCTACTACTAGTGATAGTGTCACTATCCCCAGTACTCAACCGACGAAGATTAATAAACCTGAAGATTCTACCTCGCCGGATGAAGGAAAGAGTTCTCAATCGAGTGTGGCATCTGCCGAGAAAGCCAATGTGCGGGTACGGGTGCTTAATACTTCTAAGCGTTCGGGTTGGGCGAAAGAGGTAGCAGACGACTTGCAGTCTGAAGGCTTTATTAATCCGGTGGCCACCAATTCTCAAGCTCGGGGTTTAAGTGGTTCCACGGTGCTTTACCGGGGGGCAAAGTTCAAGGCGGCTGCCGAGGAAGTAGCTAAAGTTGCGGGTGTTTCTCGGGTTGAAAATGCCGAAGGCGGTCAGTATCAAATCGGAGATACTGATATCGCCATTTACCTGGTTAAATAACGGGGTAAATAGTGACTCCTCGCAGATTTTGCGAGGAGGAGACGCTTAGTAGCCTGTTTTTCGCGGGTATGTTCTCTGTCAGGATATTTTGTACCTGTAAAGGGTAATAGTTTGCACTTGGAGTAGGAGAGTGCCAAAATCATATTTAGCACTCGAACCTAGAGAGTGATAAAAACTAGGCTTTTGATGAGGGGGCGTTGTTCCGAGACAGGATCGGCGCGGCGTCCTCGTCCGTCGCGGGCATCAAGGCTGAGTCAAAGATCTAACCGCGCGATGCGAATTGCGTCGCGATGGAGGGAATAAAAGCATATGAGCAAGATTATTGCTTTTGATGAGGAAGCTCGTCGGGGAATGGAGCGGGGTCTAAACACCCTGGCTGACACGGTAAAGGTAACGCTGGGACCGCGTGGCCGTAACGTAGTTTTGGAAAAGAAGTGGGGAGCCCCCACCATCACCAAAGATGGCGTGTCTGTAGCCAAGGAAATTGATCTGGAAGATCCTTACGAAAAGATCGGCGCAGAGCTGGTCAAAGAAGTCGCCAAGAAGACCGATGATGTAGCTGGTGACGGCACCACTACCGCCACTGTATTGGCGCAAGCGCTGGTACGCGAGGGGCTGCGCAACGTGGTCGCCGGGGCAAACCCAATCGCCCTAAAGCGTGGCATTGACAAGTCGGTTGAGGCGGTTGTGGATCAGCTGCACGCCGATGCCAAGGAAGTCGAGACTCGTGACGAAATCGCCGCTACCGCCTCTATCTCCGCCAACGACCCCGAGATTGGGGCTTTGATTGCGGACGCCATGGAAAAGGTGGGCAACGAGGGGGTTATCACCGTTGAGGATTCCAACTCGTTTGGTACTCACCTGGAAGTCACCGAAGGTATGCGTTTCGATAAGGGTTACATCTCTGGCTACTTCGTAACCGATGCGGATCGTCAAGAGGCAGTACTAGAAGACCCCTATATTCTGCTGGTGGAATCGAAAGTTTCCCAGATTAAGGATCTGTTGCCGCTGCTGGAAAAGGTAATGGCCACCGGCAAACCGCTGCTGATTATTGCAGAGGACGTAGACGGGGAAGCCCTGACCACCCTGGTTCTTAACAAGATTCGCGGCACCTTCAAGACCGTTGCCGTTAAGGCTCCGGGATTTGGTGACCGTCGCAAGGCGATGCTGCAGGATATGGCGATTCTAACCGGCGGCCAAGTGATTTCGGAGACCGTGGGGCTCACCCTGGAAAATGCCGAGCTGGATATGCTGGGCAAGGCCCGCAAAGTGGTTGTCACCAAGGACGAAACCACCATTGTGGAAGGCGCGGGAGCTGCCGAAGATATCGAGGCGCGGGTAAAGCAGATTCGTCAGGAAATTGAAAATACCGAATCCGAATATGACCGCGAGAAACTGCAAGAACGCCTAGCCAAGCTGGCTGGCGGGGTAGCAGTTATCAAGTCCGGTGCCGCCACCGAAGTAGAAATGAAAGAGCGTAAGCACCGGATCGAGGATGCGGTTCGTAACGCCAAAGCGGCTGTTGAAGAAGGTATCGTGGCCGGAGGTGGGGTTGCCCTGCTGCAGTCCGGCCTCAAGGCTTTGGACAGCTTGAAGCTCGAAGGCGATGAAGAAACCGGCTCCTCCATTGTGCGGGTGGCACTGTCTGCCCCGATGCGTCAGATTGCCGAAAATGCTGGTCTGGAAGGCTCGGTAGTAGCTGAGCGGGTAGCGCACTTGCCTGCTGGCCAGGGCCTAAACGCGGCTACCGGTGAATACGAGGACCTGCTCAAGAGCAATATTGCTGATCCAGTCAAGGTTACTCGTTCTGCCTTGCAGAACGCGGCCTCGATTGCAGGCATGTTCTTGACCACCGAAGCGGTAGTAGCTGATAAGCCGGAACCTCCGGCCACTGCTGGCGCCGATGATGCTGCAGCTGCCGGCATGGGTGGAATGTACTAGACCGAGCTGTAACTGCCTGGTGGTTTAACTGCTAGTGACAGTTGAAAGCAAAAAGCGGGGGCGAACCTTTGGGTTCGCCCCCGCTTCGTCTGCCCATGTTATCCCGCAAACATGGCGGCGGCGCCACTTTCGGCTTCTTCGTAGCTGACAGAGACGGCGTGCAATGCCTGCCCGATGGAATCCAAGGCGGCTTCCATCTGAGATTGAGCGGCGCGCCAGCGGGTTGCGCAATCAGCAAAAGAACTGGCGGCTGCCCCGGTCCAGGATCCTTGCAGGGACTGCACCTGAGACATCATCGCGGCTGCGTCAGTGCGCAGCTGCCCGGCAATAGCGGCGACATTGGCTCCGGCTGCCGATAGCTGACCGGAATCTACATTGAACTGTGCCATATTGGTTTCTCCTTAAAAAGATTGCTTGCTCGGCGGTCGCTATCAATCTAGCGGCAGAGAAACCCCAACTAAAGGTAAGCAATAATATCTATAGGAAATCGCAGTATTGGTTACCTTTGGGGAAACTTAAACTTATTACCCTTGCGTCAATATACCTGGCAGAAAAACTCTAAAATTCGGTGAGCGAATCTTCATCGTCGGCAGAAGAATACATAGTTTCTTCCACCGCTTCCTCCTCGATGTCATTCGGAGTTTCTTCCGCTTCCAAGTCTTCTTCCAAAGGTTCGGTTCGGCGGTAATCGTCATTTTTGGCAGTGACTTTTCGCATTGTCAAAGTAGAAAACTGGTCAGCCACATTTTCCATGGAGGACAACCCGTTCTCAGTATCGTTGGCGGCGCTTTCTGCTTGTAGGCGGGCGCTACGTTCCTCGATATTCTTCCTCTCGGTGGCGGAAATTTTTTCCGGGGCATTCTTCGAATAACTTGCTTTTTCTCCCTCGGATAAAATCGGTCGCCGCGCAATTGAACGCGCAGGTGCCCCCTTTATAACTACGGTCTCGGAGGTGTCTGCACCGCGTGCTTTTTCCTTGCTACGAGGACGCAGACCTGTTTTTTGATTACCGGAAGCGCCTCCAGGAATCAAAGCTGACAGTTTTGCGTACTCGCCCTCTAAATTCTGGCGCGCAGCATTCTCGTTGCCGCTGCCCAAAGGGGAACGAAAAATCGCGTCCCTTGCCAAGAGCTTCGAGATTAGCGACCGGCGTAACCGCGCATAGCGCAGTGGTTCCATAGTGTCCATTTCCGCTTGGATTAGCTGGCAGTAACTGCGGTAATCCTGAGGAGAAGCTCCCAGATAAGACATAGAGGCATCCACGAAAACGCAAGCATCTAAATCGTCGGGCGGTGGTTGATGCCCCTCTAACATTAGAATTAGTTCTCCGACGCGAATCGCTAGTTCTTTTTGTAATCCCATCTCTAAAAGACGGGTAAGCGCAAAATCCGCCGATGCGGGATAATTCTCGTAGTTAGTGGTGTTTTTGGCGCGTGTTTGCGATTGGGTGATTACGCCGTGATACCAGGCCGCAACGGTTAAGACTGCGGGTTGTTGCGAAGTGTTTGTAAAATGATCCAAACAAGTTAATAGCCGGATCAAATGATTCTTGGTATGAAATTTACGCCCGGCAGATTGCCACATTTCTAGCAGTTTAGCCGCCTCTTGACGCAAGAGGTTGTCATCGGAGATCCCCAGTTCCCGCATAGCTTTGACGAATCCCGTCTGCAGCCAAGATGGTGCGCCTGGCATAACTTTTGTACCCCCGACGATTGGAATGTTGACGTGGTTATCCTACGGCTAAAATCGCTATAGAGAAAATACGCTTTATAAACGCGGTTAGCTACCGGGTTTTTTCTTAAAAGTTTCCCGGTTGCGGGGGAGAGCGCTGGCGAAGGGGGGCTTCGCGTTACCCTTCTTGAAAAGCTTCCCGGGTTTCTTTTCTGATTTCTTAGGAGCTACTGGGGGATCAAGGGCTGGGAAAGATACTCGGATCGTGAGCCCTCCACCATCAGTAGCTAGTGCCTGGGCAGTTCCGCCATGCACGGCCGCGATGGCTGCCACGATTGAGAGCCCCAGTCCGGTTCCCCCGGTTTCCCGAGAACGCGAACCATCCCGGCGATAGAAGCGGCCAAAAATCTTATCGAGTTCTTCCTCGGGTACTCCCTCGCCGTGATCCCGCACCTCTAAAATAGCTTCGCCTGCGGAGATTCCGACGAGAATCTCTACCGGGACTTGCGTCGAGGTGTAGCGTTCCACATTGCCGATTAGATTGGTCATTACTTGGGTTAGCTGATCGCGATCGGCTAGTACCAGCGCGGTTTCTCCCTTATCTAACTCTAAGGGGGAGCCATCTAGGTGTAGCAGGCTGGTTTCTCGCTCTGGTGATAGCGCGGTTAGATCTAAAGCACCGGCGGCAGCGATTCGATAGAGATCTACTGCCCCCATCTTTATTTTTCGCCCTTCATCCAGACGGGCTAGTTTTAGCAGGTCTTCTACTAGTATTCCCATCCGGGTGGCTTCTGACTCGATACGTCCCATAACTTCGTCTACTCGCTCCGGGGGGATCCCACCCATTTTGTAAAGCTCTCCGTAACCACGAATGGCTGCTAAGGGGGTACGTAACTCGTGGGAAGCATCGGAGACGAATTGACGTACTTTTTGTTCGCTGCGTTGCTGGGTGACAATGGTTTCCTCAATCCGGGAAAGCATAAAATTCAGTGCCGACGCCAGAGAAAGAACCTCCCCAGAACGGACTTGGGATAGATCTATACGTTCGTGCAGGTCACCAGAGGAAATCTTTCCAGCTACCTCCTCCATTTGTCGCAGAGGACGCAGGGAGACCTGTACCAATACGTAAGCTAAAACTCCGCCAATTAAAATAATGATGATGGAGGTACCCACGACGTTAATTCCGGTGGCGGTAACGGTTTGGGTAACGGTTTGTAGGGGCAGCGCCACGATTAAAGTTCCGGTGATTTTAGACTCCCCAGCGCTGCGAACCGGCAACATGATCGCGCGCCAAGCGGAGGAAGATTCGCCTGCCACCGTGAAGGGCTTTTCCCAGGAGATGTCTCGTGATTTTTCTGCTATTGCTAAAGCCTTAGGATCCGGATGTCCAGTATCTAGAGTCGCGATTGAGGAAGTAGCTTCCGCGACCTGCCCGGCGTAGTTGACCCTCACAAAATAGTTAGTGGGTTGATTACCTTGGAAAGTCCCTTTATCTAACAAATCCAGCAAATCGTTAGTTTTTATTCGCGAAGCGGTAGCTTTCAGATTGGAATCGATTTGTGCTGCCAGGTGGGAATGTAAAATCCCCAGCATCGCGGTTCCGGTGCTACCTAATCCTCCAGCCAGTAGCGCCATAATAATTAGTACTAAACGCCAGGTTAGCGGGATTCGTTGCCAATAGCTTCGGTGTTGCTTGTTGTCTTTAGGTGCCGGGTTATCTGCGGCCTTCTGGGCTGTTTTACCGGTTGTCGGCAAGGGCATTAGTGTTTCCCAGAGCGAATCATGTAACCGATACCGCGGCGGGTAGTAATAATATCCCCGCAAGATCCGGGCACATCTAGTTTGCGGCGCAAATAGGAAATATAGGATTCCACGATGGCAGCCTCGCCGTTCCAGTCGTATTCCCATACGTGGTCAAGGATTTGGGCTTTCGAAACTACCCGTCCTTCATTGATCATCAGATAGCGCAATAGCTTGAATTCAGTAGGGGAGAGATCTATTACCTGCCCGGCACGGCGTACCTCGTGCGCGTCCTCGTCTAAAGCAATATCGGCTACCCGTATTACCGCATCTTCCCCCGCGATTCCCTGGGTGCGTCGCAAAATCGCGTTGATACGGGCGACTACTTCTTCTAGCCCGAAAGGTTTGGTTACATAGTCGTCCCCTCCTACGGTGAGTCCCTGGACCTTATCGCTCATATCGTCTTTTGCGGTTAGGAAGAGGATAGGGGTGGTGAAGCCGTTTTCGCGTAGGCGGCGGGTGACGGTGAAGCCGTCTACGTCAGGGAGCATTACATCTAACACGATTAGGTCCGGGTTGGTGGATTCGGCCTGTTTTATAGCTTCGGAGCCATTGGCGGCAGTGATAACTTCAAATCCGGTATAGCGCAAAGAGGAAGCGAGAAGATCGCGGATGTTAGGCTCGTCGTCTACCACCAGCAGTCGGGCAGTGTTTTTAGTAGTCATAAGGTAATTATTACCCGAAAAACTGGATGGTAGCTGAATGGATTCTGGATACGGGGTGGGTGAAAGCTTAGGGTGCTCGGGTGTTAATCCGTTCCGTCGGCAGGTAGAATCAAGCCAGCAACAAAAAGATAACCTGAGGGAAATAGCGTGAATAA
>CAMYAU010000015.1 GCA_947253735.1 uncultured Varibaculum sp.
GATTCGGGTGCGGGAACAGCCAGTGAAATCCGGGAAGCCAGTGAAAGTCAGCAAATGGACAACGGCGATGAACTGTCATCCCGCGAGGGGGCGGAGACCGCCAGGAACGAAGAATCAACTGAAAGTGTTGAATTTGGCAGTGGCCGCCACGCTGGAAGGTTAGTTACCGGTCCGGTTCCGCTTCCAGAAGAATCCCCGCAGCCACTCCCGCTAGATATCTCGGATAGCCAAGTCGGTCATCCTGGTGAATCCGTGACCGAAGAAGAATCTCGGGTTGAGCGCAAGTCTATTTTGCGTCCAACTACCACCGGACCTGTTCCCGTAGTTAAACCGGAAACAGATAGCGTCGAGCAACCCACTCAGGCTTTCAATCCCTTCCAGGACTCCGAGTAATAATATGAAGCCACTGCGAAAACTCACCCTCGTAGCCTTGGGGATAATTGCACTGTTGTCGGGATATTTTCTCAGTGATCTAGCAGTGAAAATGGGGGGCACGCCTTTACAATTCAGCCCCATCCTCACGGTGCTGATCTTTTGTGGGGCGGTGGTGCTAGCGATTTTTGGGCAGGCCGTCAAACGTTTGCGCGATGGGAAAACCTCTTGGATACAGCTAGCGAAAGCCCCACTGGTGGCGCTCGTCGCGCAAGCCTCCGCGGTGTGGTCCGCTTTATTCATAGGTTATTTACTATCTCAGTTGATCTTGGTTTACCAGTTGCGTCATGCGGAAATGGCTGGCTCCTTTGCGGGAAAAACTATTGCTTTAGCGCTAGTGAATCTGCTGTTATTGGTGGTTGCGCTCCTAGTAGAATCTTGGTGCATCATTAATGACGGTGAGGATGGCCCCACTGGATCAAATGGTGCTCCCGGTGGTGTTAATCCGGCTTCTGCCTAAAGCCGTGGGGTAACCTAAGGACATGAGTCCAGACCAACGCCAGCGATCCTCCGATTCTGCGCGCCCCTCGCAAACAACTTTTTGGGTACGTCGGTTAGTAGCGCTGTTAATTTTGGCGGTGTTGATCGCCCTAGTGGTGTTGATCGTTCGTTTTGCCTGGTCATGGATGCAAGCTGCCGATGATAGTCAGCAGCGGGCCCAAGCTGAGCAGGCAAAGAAAGAAGTCGTTACCCAACCGACAACCTGCAATCTGGCAAATATTAGCTACAAGCTGGAGCCAGAAAAGACCGAAAACCAGGTGGGAGCGGGCGTTAACTTCAAGGTAGTTTTGCATAACACTAAAGGAAATCAGCCTTGCACCATGAATGGGGCTATTGACAAGGTGGGCGTAAAAGTTATTACCGGTGAAGACACGGTTTGGCAATCCTGGAAGTGCCAGGGGAAGGTCAATGAACAGCCTTTACTGCTTGGAACTGGCATGGAATACGACACTACCCTCAAGTGGGATGGAAAAATTGTCAGCAATTGTAAAGCTGGCGATATGGCACAGGCCGGTACCTATCAGGCGATTCCGGTGCTGAATGGTAAAGAAATTACTGATGAGAAAGCAGTCTTTACATTGAAGTAGCCTGTTCTTCCGGTAAAGCGATCATAACTGCTTCTGCCAGGTTAGTTACTGGGTGCAGAGTCATCCCTTTGGGGGCAGTAACCTCATCGGCTCCCAGGCGCGGAATCAAGGCGTGGCGAAAACCTAGCCGCGCGGCCTCGGATAGACGCCTTCCGCATCCTACGGTGGCGCGAATTTCCCCGGTTAGGGATACTTCCCCAATAGCCACCATTTTTTCGAGGGGAGGACGCGACTGGGCAGCGCTGGTAATCGCTAACGCCACCGCCAGGTCAACTGCCGGTTCGCTGGTTTTGGCTCCTCCTACAGTGGACACGTAAACGTCACATTGGGAAAGGGCGAGACGCAAGCGGGCTTGCAGCACCGCTAGGGTCATAGCCACCCGCGAATAATCCAGTCCCGAGGTGGTGCGCCTGGCTGATCCCCCAGATACCAGCGGTGAAACTAAGGCTTGAATTTCGGTAGGCATCGGGCGGCGTCCCTCTAGAGTTACGGTTACACAAGTACCTGGTACCCGGGAGGAGGTTTGTGAAAGAAATAGTCCGGAAGGATCAGCTAAACCGATAATTCCTTTCTCTACTAGCTCGAAACAACCAACTTCATCGGTGGCGCCATAGCGATTTTTCACTGCCCGCAGCAGCCGCAAACGGGTATGACGGTCCCCTTCGAACTGGGTAACTACGTCAACTAGGTGTTCCAGAACGCGGGGGCCAGCAATTCCACCAGATTTGGTCACGTGCCCTACCAGCAGAATCGGGATTCCGCGGGTTTTGGCAACTTCGATTAAGGCTGAGCAGACTGCGCGCACCTGGGTGACATTCCCGGCTTGCCCACTGACCTGGGCAGAAGCAATAGTCTGCACCGAATCTGCAATTACCAGCGAAGGGGAACATTGGTCAATATGCCCCAGGACATTTTCTAATTCGGTTTCTGCAGCTAGCAAGAGATTATCTTCCAAAGCGCCAATCCGCTCCGCTCGTAGGCGAACTTGCGCTGCCGATTCCTCCCCGGTTACATAAAGAACCGATTTGTTTTTCCAGCTAGAGGCAACTTTTCCGGCAACGTCAAGCAGGAGGGTAGATTTGCCGACCCCCGGTTCGCCCGCCAGCAAAACCACTGATCCGGCTACTAGGCCGCCACCTAATACTCGGTCAAGTTCCCCAATTCCGGTGGGGATAAAACGGGCATCAGCTATATCAACTTTGCTGATGGGCAGAGCTTTCTGGTGGGGAGTTTTCCCCGCGATCTTATTGTGGGAGGATGTAGGCTCGTCTGGTAGGACGCTTTCCTCTAGGGTTCCCCAAGCTTTGCAGTTGCGGCATTGCCCTAGCCACTTGCTGGATTGCCAGCCGCATTCGGAACATTGATAGCTAGTTTTTACCTTGGCCATGTCCTAACTCTAGCGTGCCCAGGCGGGGAAACATTCTCGCGGGGTAGGCTGGAGGCATAAGCTGGGATTATCGGTACCTGGGGATAAAAGGAGTAGGTATATGGCGAAACGGGGTGCTGGCACATCAGGAGTGTTAGTTATCGGTTTGGGACGCTTTGGCTCGGCGGTGGCTGCCTCTTTAGAGAGCCTAGACCGCGAGGTATTGGCGGTTGAAAAATCCCCCCGGATTGTCACTCAGTGGCAGTCACGCCTGCCAGTGGTGCAAGCTGATGCCAGTAGTGCCGAGGCGCTGGAACAATTGGGGGCTACTGATTTTCAGGCAGCCGTAGTGGGGGTAGGAACCGCCCTAGAGGCCTCGGTACTGATCACCGCGAACCTGGTGGACCTCGGAATCGGGTCTATCTGGGCAAAAGCCACTTCCCTAGAGCATGGATCGATCCTGAAACGAATCGGTGCTCACCACGTGGTTTACCCTGAATATGACGCCGGGGTGCGTACTGCTCACCTGGTGGGGGGCAAGATGCTGGACTATATCGAGATGGATCGTAAGGGTTTCTCGGTAGTGAAAATGCGTCCCCCTAAGGCCTGTCATGGCTTCACTTTGGCGGAATTGGATACCCGTTCCAAGTATGGAGTGACAGTGATCGGGGTACTTTCTCCCGGGGAACCTTTTGAATATGCTTCTCCCCAAACCCGAGTGGATGCTAACGACATCATTATTGTTTCCGGCGATGCTGAACTTTTGGAGCAGTTCGCACAAATGCCCTAACCTGTGTTTTGCTTATTAGCAGGGATTTTAACGTTTAGAGGACGTGGCGCGTCCAATCGTGATGGGAAGCTCTGTTCTCGGTAATGTCAGGTTCTAACGCCTGAACTATCCGATGATGGGACGTTCTTCGGGCATTCTGATTACTCTGCGGCGCTCGCGCAGCGCGAGCGCCGCCGCTACTGTCATAGTGCCAGTCCTGCCTGCAAACATCAGAAGTACCAGGGCGTATTTCCCGATAATTGGCAAATCGGGGGTAATTCCCGTCGATAAACCGACGGTGGCAAAAGCGGAGATTACTTCGAATCCGATAACGTCCATCGAATAGTCGGTTACTGATAGCAGGAAGAAGATAGCGGTAACTACCATGATGGCGCCCAGACCGGTTACGGCTACCGAAAGGCGCACCACCGAGGGGGGGATCCGACGATGGAAAGCCTCGACGTCTCGGTCACCGCGGGCCTCGGCCATAATCGCCAAAATCATTACTGCTAGAGTGGAAACTTTGATACCACCGGCGGTAGAGGCGGATCCACCGCCGATAAACATCAGCACGTCCAATAGGAACCAGGATCCTCTGGTCATTTGCCCTACGTCAATGGTGCTGATCCCGGAGGAGCGAGAGTTGACCCCGAATAGAATGGAGGTTTGCAGGGATTCCGAGGTGCTCATAGAAGCAAAGGTTCCCCGGTTGTTCCATTCTGAACAGGCGATTACTACTGCGGTAAACACCCAAACAGCCAGGTAGGTAGTGATTGTCAGTTTCGAGTGCAAACTGAGTTTATGGGGGGAACGCCAGTTTTCTTTCACGTCGAGAACCACTGGAAACCCTAGGGCTCCCAGAAAAGTTCCCAAGATAACCGGGGTGATCATCCACCAATCGCCCAGGTGTGCATCTATACCCTCTGGCAAGTTGATCAGTCCCGCGTTGTTGAAGATAGAGATGGATTGAAATAAGGCGTGCCAGATAGCGGAGCCCACGGACTCGTTCAGGGTGAGGAAGCGGGGAAGTAGCGCTATGAAAATAATGCCTTCACAGGTAAAAGAGGTAACGATAACCGTGCGTATCAGGGCGCCTACTTTACCCAAAGAGGCAGTTTTTTCGATAGCGGCCAACATTCTTTGGGTTAGTCCAATGTGGCGCGATACCGCTAGCGCCAAAATTGATGCCAAGGTCATTACGCCTAGGCCGCCAATATGGATTCCTAACATAATTACGATTTGTCCAAAAAAAGACCAGTAGGAAGCAGTGTTCACTACGGTCAGTCCAGTTACGCAAACTGCCGAGGTGGAGGTAAAAACCGCGTCTACGAGGGGCGCGGGTTTGCCGGTGGTGGTGGCAATTGGCAAGGAGAGCAACAGGGTCATCACCAGGATGATTGCCGCGAACACCATCACTACCAGGCGGGCAGGTGAGGTGCGTGCAAGGTGGTCTAGCGATTCTCTGAGCTTTGCGCGTTTTGAAACTCGCCGCTGCTTTGCCATTGCACCTCCCTCTGGTTATCGGTCGAATCCTTCCTGCCTAGATATTAACCCGCTGTCTAGGTTTTCGGTTAGGACGTGGAGAGATTTATTCTTCGTGAACGTGGGGAGGGAGCTAAGAATTTATCTTAGATAAAGAGTTGTTAAAACTATCTAAAAAATATCTAAAATATTGCCCGAATATGTGGTTTTTTAGTGACTTTCCTGTGACAGTTGAGAAAAGTGCGTCTCTTGGGGTATTTTTATACATGAACGCCTGAAACTCTAGATTTTTTCTAAGTCAACGGCTTAAGCTTATTAGTAGTCCCTAACCGGCAATGGATTCGAACTCAGGACGGAACATTATGGCACAGCAGCAAGCTCCGCGCTTCGTAACAGTGGCAGAGGTCGCGGAACTAATGCGCGTGTCCAAAATGACGGTCTATCGCATGATCCACGCCGGTGATATTCCCGCAGTTCGAGTCGGTAAGTCTTTTAGGGTACCGGCTGCAGCAGTCGACCAGATGATGGGACAGGGCTTCGGTGACTGGGAACAATCCTCAGGCGTAGCCAATAGTTAATCGTCGCTTAAGTTGTTGTATAGTAGGGCGAGAAAAATACCTCCGGGTAATAGTTGCGCCGCGCGCGCACCAAGAAGCAAAAGGAGAACCTAGTGGGCTCGGTAATTAAAAAGCGCCGCAAGCGCATGTCCAAGAAGAAGCACCGCAAGCTGTTGCGCAAGACTCGCCACCAGCGCCGCAACAAGAAGTAGCGGTAAAAAGTGCGAAATGGATCCAGGATTCCCCTGGATCCATTTTTATTTTTCTGCACCGAAAATTCACAGTTCTGCTGAAACGACTGGCAGACAGCGAAGAGCGCTCGGAGTTCTAGGCGCTGCGCCGCTGCGCCTGATGGCGACTTTCCCGAATAAGCTCGCGACGTTCCTCCTGGGTAAGGCCGCCCCACACTCCAAAGGGTTCTTGTGAGGCCAGAGCATATTCTCGACACTGGTCAATTACCGGACACTGAGCGCAAATTGCTTTTGCCGCTTCATCACGTCGCCGACGATTACCTCCTCGTTCGCCCTCGGGATGGAAGAATTGCTCGGTGTCCAGGTCCCGGCAAGCACCCTGGTATTGCCATTCCCATAAATCGGCCACCGGTCCGGGAAGTCGCGAGAAATCGCTCATCAATCCTCCTATATCGCCCTGTAGGTTAGGGCTAAGTATGAAAGAGATAGCTTACAGTTATCTGAAAAAATAACTATTCTGCGGTGAAAAACCGGTTAATAAAAGTTAAATTTGCAGTTCAGGAGGATGGGAGGTACTGCTTAGCGCTCAGCGAACAGACTCGGGTCAAGGGAAAGCTATGGCCAGAATCTCGGCTCGACATTTTGTTAACGCTTCTTTGAGAAAGTAGAAAATTATCGCTTCAGGTAAGACCAGTCACATCCAGAGACAAAAGCGCAGGAAATATGGTTAGTAGGTGAACAAAAGTAGCGGTAGGCCGGCGTTTAGCGCTAATCTTAAAAAGGTGATTACCGAACACCTGGAAGCCCTGGAAGGGCTCACTTATGACGATGTACTACTGCTTCCGGAAACCACCGATGTTATTCCCTCCGAGGTCGATACCTCCAGCAGGCTAACCAAACGTATTACCCTCCACACTCCGGTAATATCTGCGGCGATGGATACGGTCACCGAAGCCAACATGGCGATTGCGATTGCGCGCCAAGGGGGGATCGGGATTGTGCATCGCAACCTGCCGATCGCAGAGCAGGCCGCACAGGTGCGCCAGGTAAAACGCTCAGAATCCGGCATGATAACCGATCCGGTCACCATCAATCCAGATGCGACTCTACTGGAATTGGATAAAGAATGCGGACACTACCGGGTATCCGGTTTGCCGGTAGTGGACGAGGATCGCAAACTCAAAGGAATTATCACCAATCGGGATCTGCGCTTCATTCCCGCTGACAAGTGGGCCATGGTGAAGGTTCGAGATGCCATGACCCCGATGCCGCTTACTACCGGACGAAAAGGAATGCCCCGCGAGGAAGCACGGGCGCTGCTGGCTGAAAAGAAAATTGAAAAACTACCGCTAGTCGATGGCGAAGGCCGCCTGACCGGGTTAATCACGGTAAAAGATTTCGTGAAAACCGAACAATACCCGCACTCTACTAAAGATAATGAGGGACGCCTACGAGTCGGAGCCGCCCTCGGATATTGGGGAGATACCTGGGAACGCGCCGAAGCCTTAGCGGAAGCAGAAGTAGACGTACTGGTAGTCGATACTGCCAATGGGGGCGCGCAGCTAGCTCTAGAGATGATACGGAAGCTGAAAGCCTCTCAAGCCTTTGCTGATATTGACATTATTGGCGGTAACGTAGCTACTGCAGAGGGGGCGCAAGCGCTTATTGATGCCGGGGTAGACGCGGTGAAGGTCGGGGTGGGACCCGGTTCTATTTGCACCACCCGGGTAGTTGCTGGGGTAGGGGTACCCCAGATTACCGCGATTAACCTGGCAGCCCAGGCTTGTTCGAAAGCCGGCGTGCCCTTGATTGCCGATGGTGGCCTACAGTATTCGGGCGATATTGCCAAAGCTATGGTGGCAGGTGCCGATACCGTAATGCTGGGTTCTCTATTAGCAGGTTGTGAAGAATCCCCGGGTGAGCTGGTGTTTGTGAACGGTAAACAGTATAAGCATTACCGCGGAATGGGATCGCTCGGGGCAATGAGTTCGCGTGGGCGCAAGTCCTATTCCAAGGATCGCTATTTCCAGGCGGAAGTAACCAGCGATGCCCAAATAGTTCCCGAAGGAATCGAAGGACAAGTCCCGTACTCCGGTGCTCTCTCAGCGGTGCTGTATCAACTGATCGGGGGGCTGCGGCAATCCATGTTCTATACGGGTTCCCGCGATATCGCCACTTTGAAAGCGCGCGGTCGTTTCGTGAAAATTACTGGCGCGGGCCTGCGGGAATCCCATCCGCACGACGTGCAGATGACCGCGGAAGCCCCTAACTACCACTCGGCAGTTAAATAACCACGTATTATTTGAACAGAAGCCGCTAGCGTAGTTCGACAAGGTAAGGAGTAAACGGTGGGTTGGAGTGAAGGTCCGTTTATGGGTTTCGATACCGAAACCACAGGAGTTAACCCTGCCGCCGATCGCATAGTTACTGCTGCCTGCGTGGAATGGCGCCACGGGCAAACTCGGGAACAAACCTGGTTGGCCGATCCCGGCGTTCCCATTCCGGAACCAGCCCAACAGGTGCACGGTATCTCCACAGAGTATGCCCGCGAGCATGGGCAACCTTTAGAACAGGTGGTGACAGAGGTTGCCGAGGTGCTTCAGGCCTGTGGTCAGGCACAAGTTCCGGTGGTTATCTATAACGCCTCTTTTGATTTGCCGTTGCTAGATCATCACCTGGCGCGTTTAGGGTTGCCCACTATGCGTGAGCGGGTAGAGTTTTTGCCGATAATCGACCCGCTGGTGCTGGATCGGGCTCTAGATCGCTATCGGCGCGGAAAACGAACCCTAGAGGCACTCGCGGATTTTTATCAGGTGCGTGGGGAAGATAATTTACATGACGCCCTGGTGGACGTACGGCAAACTATCGCAGTTTTGCGGGCGCTTTGCGGGGCCTATCCGCAACTAGATCAAATGGATTTGCGGCAACTGCAAGACTACCAACGGGATCAGCATCGCGAATGGGCGCAGCATTTTAACCAGTATCTGCTCTCAAAAGGGCGCAGCGCTGATGTAAATGAGGAGTGGCTAGCGTGAATGAGCAGCCCGGTTACGGTTATCGCGGCGAGGGGGAGCCGCAGGCAAATCCTCCGGTAACCCATCCCCGCGAGGAACGTCGTTTTCCTCCCCGCTCTGTCAGCCACCCGCCCCAGTCACCTGTGGAGAAGCCGTTTCCGGCGGGCGGGATTCCACAAGTTGCTTTCTTAGGAGATCGGGAGCCGCAGCGGCATCAGGAATCCTCGCAAGTACGGGCAGGAGCTCCTCGCCCGGCAATGCCACCGCGTCAAAGCGGTAGCCGGGACCTGGAAATTCCTCAGCCAGATGGAAAATATCGACAAGCGAATCCTGGCCCAGATCCGTTGCCCGCCACTCTAAATCCTGCAGCGGCACCGCTTGATCGTACTTCTGATTCCTTAGTAGTAGAGGACTATGACGCGCCTACCTCGGTTTATGGTAGCTTACCCAGTAATGTTGCAGCTCCGCAAAGTAACTTTACTGCCTCTTGGTCTCGCTTAGCCCCACCTAGCGATCTAGCGGGAACTAGTCCGGTGGCGGCTTCATCCTCACCTTTACTGTCAGCTAGCTATGATGAAGAGGACGAAATGGATCAGGAGATAAAATCTTCTCGGCGCTCCCCGCTGTGGTTGCTATATGGACTGGTAGTCCTAGTTTTAATTGCTTTAGTTAGTTGGCAGATAGTACGGCTCAGCACCGGAAAGGTACCCTCGGCGGTTCCCTTGGGATCTCAGGCAGAGGTAACTAAAATCGTGGCAGCTCCCGAACCTAAACCTATTGCTACAACTCAAACTGAACAGGTAAAAAAGGTGTTAGCGGCGCAACCAGTGGCCCCGGCGCAATTGGGAGGGGACAAGAAGCGGGTAACCTTCCGTTCCCAATCCGGGATTATAGTTTGCACCATTGCTGAAAAACTTGAAGACACTCCGCCTCCGCTAGTACCGCTTGCGGTAGATGGTTCGGGCGCGTTTGCTAGTGGCAATGGCGTGGTTTGTGCTACCGCCAGTAACTTTGATGCCGCCGGGAATGTCGGAAAATGTCAGCAAGGTGATCTTCGCCTCTCGGTGCTCGGGCTGTGGGATGCTTCCTCGGGTATTGGTGCCTGCGTAAACGGTACTACTCCGCTGTATGAAGATGTTAAATCCGGTCAAAGGGACAACAGCGGTAAACGCTTTGATCTGCAATCACTTGGCCCCGGTCAATATACTCAGCTCGGTAAATATGCCTGCACTTTCGGCGGTACCGATACTACCTGTGTAAATGTTTCGACTGGGAAAGGGTTCACTTTTACTGATCTAGGTGGATACCAGTTCTTTTAAATCCTAGGCAGGATCGAGTAAACCGAAACGTTCAAAGGCTGCTGCTACCCCGTCCTCTTCAATTGAGGGAGCAATCCAGTCGGCAATCTCGCTGAGTTTTTTCGCTCCGCCCGTTAGACAGACTCCGATACCCGCTTCGCGTACCATCTCGTAATCGTTTACGGAATCTCCGATTGCGAGTGTTTGGGCGGGGTTGGCTCCAAAACGTAGCAGGACTTCCCGCACCGCGGTGCCTTTGTTTATCCCCTTTAACCCCAGCTCCACCACTTCGCCCACGCGTACAGGAACTGAACCGGGAATCACCATGTAACGATCCCCGAACAGCCGGTGGGCTTCTTCAAAGCTAGAGGGTGCTTCCGGGGAGAGGTAGAACATGCATTTTCCGGCGGAAGTAGGGGTGCCAGTTGCTAGGTAAGGCTTAATCTGTTCGAGATAGGTTGCCCAGTCTCCGGTGGCGGCACGGTCGGATTTTCCGGAGAGACGGAAAAAATCTAGGAACGTTTCGGAGGGATAAAAATGGTCTTTACCTTGCCACATCCAGGTGGCTCCGGCGCGGCGGAAATAATCCGTCCATTCGGCTATGCCGGCTTGGTCTATCGAATGATCGGCCAGTACCTGGCCTCCCAATTCTACGTAAGCTCCGTTGGCAGTAATCAACCCGGAAAAGGGGAGGGAAAATAAGGTGGGATAAAGTTCAGGATAGGAACGCCCGGTGGCGATGAATACTTTGTGTCCGTTTGCAGTGGCGGTGGTAATAGCTTCCTTTACTTTAGGGCTAATCACCTGGTTGTCGTCGATTATGGTTCCATCTAGATCCAAAAAAGCGAACTTACGCATTGATACTCCTTTTAGGGGGCACTAAGGGAAAACTACCTGACGGGGCATATGGCAGTTTCCGGGCTCTTTTCACTCTATGGGAAAATGTCATCTAATGCGCACTTAATCGAATCTGCGGAACAAAAGTGCGTTATCTGCCAGATAATTTGGCGGCGATCTGTTGATGTGTGCGGGGAGAATTTTTCCTTCTGCTCAATATCCGTATTTGCCCGTGGCAAATACGGATATTCAACACAAATCTCGAAAAACAATTGTGATTTACAGCCAGGTATCCGAAAGGTAAAAAATGTGGTGACAGGCGTGTCTAGCCCATTCGGATCAAACCTTTTCTCGTATGACCTCGGGGTCTATACACTTGCTTGCCAGAAAAAGATCAGAAACTACCGATTTTTAGCTATTTTAAATAGTCGCCGAATATTCAGCAGGTGGGGGTAGCAATTAGCAGATAGGGGAATAAAATCGCAGAAAACATTTGGTGCCCCGAACAGGATTCGAACCTGCGGCCTTTCGCTCCGGAGGCGAACGCTCTATCCACTGAGCTATCGGGGCTGGACTTTAATGATTCTACACATTTACCCCGGCGCTTACTAAATCAGCGCCCCCTAATTAGACGCTGATTACATCTAGGGGTACATACGCTTGTGAGGGCGGGTGCAATAATATGAACATGACTTTTTCTAGCCCCTATGAGCACGGTTTCGCTCGGGTTGCCGCCATTACTATTCCCAGCCACCCCGGCGAGCCAGATCGCAACGTATTGGAAATCGCGGCAGCAGCTCGCAAAGCCGCCCGGCAAGGCGCTTGTGTAGCGGTATTTCCCGAGATGAGTATCTCTGGCTACACCCTTGATGACTTGGTGTTTTCCGAACGGCTCCTGGCAAGCGTGGAAAAAGGAATAGAGATGCTGGCCAAAGCCACTTCGGATTGCGCGCAGCTAATCGTGGTGGGCGCCCCCTTGCGGATAGCGGGACAAATCTACGATTGCGCGGTATTTTTGGCTCGTGGGAGGGTTATTGCCCTGACTCCGAAAGTCTGTCTTGCTAGTGCGGCTTATGAAAAACGCTACTTTACTTCTGGTGCACACCTTCCTGCAGACTCCCGCTGGGAGGCGCCCCGGATCCCGGGAGCCAGTGATGCTCCTATTGGGAACGGGATAATCGATATTGAGGACGTGGCTGGCCTAGCAGTCGGGGTAGAAGTCGGCAGTGACGGTGCTGCGGCGCACTCAGCAGCGCTTTCACTTGCTTTACAGGGGGCAAGCGTGATTGCTAATCCCGCAGCCTATCCTGCCACCCTAGGGAGTGGTGAACAGCAGAAACTATTGGCTGGTGCCACTTCCCGGCGCGGGATATGTGCATACATATACGCGGGAGCCGGCAATGGCGAGTCTTCCTCTGATGCGGCCTGGGAAGGACGAACCTTTATTTACCAGGATGGATGCAAACTAGCGGAAACTGATCCTTTCCCCAGTGAAACCCAGATTGCTCTCGCCGATATTGATTTAACTGCCCTGGGCAATCGGAGGCGGCGCGAAAGTGGTTTTGCGGATGCCAGAGCCGGTCAACCCGACAAGGTATGGGAAGTGAATATCCGCCTGGGAGTGGGGGACGGGGAAGAGACTATCACCTTTGATCCCTGGAAAGATCAAATAAACCCAGACCGTATAGAGGCAGAGGATAGCGAAGCGCAGTTGATTCCCTGCCCGGCTAGGTTCCCCTTCTTACCCTCCGACCAGGAGGGTATTGATCGCGCCTGTCAGCAGGCATTCCAGATTCAGGTTTACGGGCTGCAAAAACGTTTGCAGGCTGTTGGTAATCCCAAGATGGTGTTGGGGGTATCCGGGGGCCTAGATTCCACCCAGGCACTTTTGGTGTGCACCCAGGTAGCTGCGCATCTCGGCCTTGATAAATCCCAGATTTTGGCCTACACCTTGCCTGGTTTTGCGACTTCGCAAGGCACTAAATCCCACGCTTATAGACTTTGTGAATCCCTAGGGGTTAAGTGCGAAGAAATCGATATTCGCCCGGCTGCCCGGCAAATGCTTGCCGATATGGGGCATCCCTTCGCCCAGGGGGCTGCCCAATATGATGTGGCTTTCGAAAATGTGCAGGCGGGGTTGCGAGCCGATTATCTGTTCCGGATTGCCAACCATCAGGGCGGATTGGTGATTGGAACCGGGGACCTATCCGAGGGAGCGTTGGGATGGTGCACTTACGGGGTCGGCGATCACATGTCGCACTATTCGGTTAATCCGGGAATCCCCAAAACTATGCTCCAACACATGATTCGCTGGGTATGTCGGCAAAATCTGTTCGGCGCAGCCTGCACTAAAGTACTAAAAGATATTTTGGCGCAAGAAATCTCCCCGGAATTGATTCCGGGGGGTGGGGAAAAACTGCAATCCACCCAAGACACTATCGGTCCTTACGAACTGCACGAATTCTTCCTCTATCACCTGTTGTTAGGACGCGAACCCCGCGATATTGCCTATCTGGCATATCAGGCGTGGTCAGATAAACAAAAGGGGCTATGGCCAGCAGACCTGCCAGAATCTGATCGTCACCAATACGATTTGGCAACTATTTTGCGCTGGCTACGTGAGTTCTTGCGTCGCTTCTTTACTTCCCAGTTCAAACGGACTTGCGTGCCCGGCGGGCCGGGAATAACTGCGGGATTCGGTCTCAGCCCCCGCGGTGACCTGCGGATGCCCTCGGATATTTCCGGCCGAATCTGGATTAAGCAGGTAGAGGAAATGCTAGCTAAGTTAGAGGAAAACCAGTAGGGGTTGCACTGGAAAAGCGCCCTGTAGCCACGATAGCTGCTGGCAATGCCGGGTTTCGTCCTCTTCGTAGCTATTTTGTTTCACCCTTGCGCAGTTGCACCGGTAGCAGCGAGCTAAACGCCCCAAATTAACTAAGTGAGGGTGATGGGATATTTTGGAAGCAAGAAAAGGCAAAAATCGGGTGCTTGTCCTCGCTGGTTTTTGCTCGTGAAAATGGCGGCTATACGTCTAACTTTAGGAGGAACAATGAGTAAACGCGAAGCGACGCTAACCCCGGAAATCCTGTCGGAACTGAGTAAAGAGTTCTGTGTGGACACGCAAGGCAAATTGATGCAAAACGCGGTGACTAACTCCGATATTGACCAGGTGGCGCAAAATCATCAAGTGGTGGCTTTCGCGGATCGTTCCATGTCCCACAAACTTGATGCTTGGCCAGTGGCAAACCAAAAGAAATCAGGCCGGTGCTGGCTATTCGCCGGACTGAATCTGCTGCGTTCCTCCATGATTAAGCGACTAAATGTCGAGAACTTCGAGTTTTCCCAGGCTTACCTGTTCTATTGGGACAAACTAGAAAAAGCGAACTATTTCTTTGAATCCCAGATTGAGCTGGCCGATCGGGATATCGATGATCGCACCGTCGCTCACCTGCTGTCTGACCCTATTGGGGATGGGGGACAGTGGAATATGTTCGTGGCGCTCGTCGATAAATATGGGGTGGTTCCTAAGTGGGCAATGCCAGAAACCGAATCCTCCTCTAACTCAAAGAAAATGGATCGGATTCTGGAACGTTACCTACGGGAAGGGGCACTGACGCTGCGGAAAGCCGCGCAAAATAATCCCAAAACCGTTGGGGAAGTAAAGGCGGGACTGCTCAAAGGAGTCCACCGGATTCTCAATATTCACCTAGGGACTCCACCCGAAAAATTCGTATGGCAGTACAACGATAAAGACAATAAGTTTGAGCGGCTAGGGGAAGTGACTCCTCAACAGTTCGCAGATAAATATATCGTTAATGATCTGCGCAATTATGTTTGCTTGGTTAATGATCCCCGTGAAGCCAACCCCTACGGAAAGACCTACACTGTCGATCGCCTGGGCAATGTACTGGGAGCTGCCCCGGTGCGGTATTTGAATGTACCTATGCAAGTGATGAAAGATTGTGCGGCAACCGTGTTGCAGGCGGGCAAACCAGTGTGGTTCGGTTGCGATACCGAGCAGCAGGCTGACCGGGAGCTGTCGCTGTGGGACAAGAATCTCTATGACTACGAAGCGGTTTATGGGGTGGAGTTCGGGATGGACAAGGAAGAGCGTCTACTCTCCCACGAATCTCTAATGACCCACGCCATGTTGTTCGTGGGGGTAGATATATTGGATGGTGCTCCACGCCGTTGGCGGGTAGAAAACTCTTGGGGGTGCGAAGGCCGTGCTGATGAGGGTTTTTACACTATGAATGATTCTTGGTTCGATGAGTATGTTTTTGAAATCGCGGTGCATCGTGACCGGCTTCCCAAACAATACCGAGAGGTTATCGAATCCGAGGACGCGCCGATAGTGCTGCCTGCCTGGGACCCGATGGGGTCATTGGCTTAAATCCCAGTCGGCATAATAATGCCGCCGTAAGGTGCCAGGATAAACAGCGCTATGGAGAGGATAAACAGGGTAAGGCAATCAATCCACCAGGAACGTACTGCGCACCAGGCGTTTGGGGAGCGATCAAGTAACCGGTAGACCCCCAGTAGCAGCAGCATCAGTGAAAATATGCGGCTGGCAAACACTGGGTGTCCGATGAAACCCACAATGGCTATGCCGATAATCGCTGCGACCAATGCCGTAGTGCAACCGCGGCGCCAAAAACGATTATTCGACAAACCCATAGCCTCAGTCTAGCCGGGCAGCTGGGATAGAACGTAGTCAACCGGTTAGGCTTAGAGATGTGTTCAAGTCCTATCGTGAAATTTTTGCTTATCCCGGTGCGCTTAGTTTTTCTATCGCGGGGGCGATTGCACGTTTCCCGATGGCGATGGCGGGTCTTTCTACCCTGCTCATGATTTCTACCCTCTACGGGGAATATTCCTTGGCGGGGCAGGTAAATGCGGTGGTGGTAATTACCATGGCGGCGGCCTCGCCTATTCAAGCGCAGCTGGTAGATCGGCATGGGCAAGCAAAAATTCTGCGTCCCTTGGTGGCGGCTTCGCTGGTTTTACTTGCGGCATTAACCGTGGCGACCTTGTATCATGCGCCCCGGTGGACGCTATATTTAATTGCAGCTTTGTCGGGGGCTACTACTGGATCTTTTGGGGCCTTCGTTAGGGCTCGTTGGACTCATCTTTTAGCTGGTTCCCGCAAATTGAACACTGCCTATGCTTTTGAGGCCGCTCTCGATGAAGTAATCTTTATTTTCGGTCCTATTATCGCTACTGTGCTGGCCACGGTAGTACACCCGGCAGCGGGGATCGTTGCCTGTTTGCTCACCTCGGGAATCGGGGGTTTCTGGTTCTTGTCCCAGAGGAAAACTGAACCCACCCCCCGTGGTAAAGCTGATTTTTCTCCTGAGGAAGCAAAACCCCTACTGAAATCGACTGCGATGGTGGTGCTGGGGACAATCTTCCTGCTTTGTGGCCTCACTTTTGGCGCCCTAGATTTATCCGTAGTGGCCTATTGTCGGGAAATTGGTTTGCCACAAATTGCCGGTATCCTGTTGGCCATGTTTGGGGTAACTTCCTTTTCGGCGGCAATAATCTATGGAGCCAGGGAATGGGGAATCTCGGCATTACGCCTGTTTGTAGGGGGAATTGTCTTGATGGCTGTTGGATTTTCCACCTTTTTCTTCGCGTCGAATGCATGGATATTAGGGATTTGTCTGGCCCTCACTGGCGCCACCTATGCACCTACTATGACCAATGCGACCAATATTTTAGCGAATCTGGTTCCTGCATCTCGTTTCACTGAGGGGATGGCTTGGCTGAACACCTTCTTCACCCTGGGGATTTCGGCAGGTGCCTGGATTGGGGGCAATGTGGTAGATGCGGGCGGGGCTCGGGCAGGGCTCTGGGTAGTGATTGCCACTGCCTGGGCGATTCTGGCGGTCGTATTGGCGGGCTCGCTGCCTCTGCGTAACTCGCTGCGCCGTGCCTATAAACGGCGGCTAGTGGCAGTTGATTTACATCTAGCCGAGGAAGCTGCGTCCTCGAAGGATAGCTAAACGAGCGCGCTCTCAAATGCTGCTGGGGCTCTGCTCAATATTGCGTAGACCAGATTTTCTATCAGAACGCAAAAATGACAGTAGGCGGGGTGAACGGGAATTGTTAACAGCGTTGATCGGTGAGAAACATCCGTAGTAATTTACCAAATATCCGACCCGGGTGTTCTCAACCGTAGCAGCAGCATTTTCGCTGCTATCTATGTCCTGAACAGCTCGTTCAGATTCTATGCTCCCAACTTCCCTCGGGGGAGGTTGATTTCGGGGTGCGGGTGGCGTACTTTCTTAATAAGTAACTGCTCAACGATGCGCGAGTTTTTAGGAGATTCTATGCAATGCCCATCATGTGGAAGTAACAATGTAAACGTTCAGTTCGTCGAAAAAGGACAACGCACGAGCCGACGGGGTGCTGGTTTAGGGGGTAACCTCAACAATGTGGCGCGAGGCACCACCGCGGTGATGACATTGGGAATGTCTAACTTGTTTTGGAAGAAGAGCAAAGGGACCAATCGCACTAAGACAGTGACTAAGAAGATGGGTATTTGTCAAGATTGTGGCGAATCTTGGGCTGCGTGAAAAAACTTATTTAAGGGAGATCGCAGCTATACGAGCGCTGCGCACATCAACAATTGTCACCCCTTGTGTAAATGCCTGAATGGTAGGACTTGCAGAACGTTGCTGCCGCGAACCCTGATGCGCAAGTAGAGCCACCCGTAGCTGCCGCGACCTATATGTAAAGCAGTTTTACATATCAAGAAAACGTGTAAAAAAATAGGCGACTTTTTTACACGTGTTCTATTATTGCGGTAAATTTTAGGTATGTCTGTCAACCCCGAGAAGCCTTACCAGGACTTGCCGCCCCTACCTCCTGCCCGGGAGTTACAAACAGGTCAGGTGGTTAATAGGGTGATATCCGCCTCTCGCGCCCTCGCTACTGCGAATGCATCTGCTAAACGGCTTCCGGACCCGTCAATATTGATACATGCTATCCCGCTTTTGGAAGCTAAAGCTTCGAGCGAAATTGAAAATATCGTAACTACCAATGATGAACTATTTCGGGCTGCTCATAATGTAGAACCGGCATCGCCGGCGGCTCGAGAAGCCCTGCGATATCGGGAGGCTTTGTATGAGGGGTATAGCTACATAGAGAAGCACCCATTTTCAGTTAATCTGGCAAAAATTGTGTGTTCAAAAATTATTGGGGTTGCAACTGATATTCGCGCCTTGCCGGGAACTTTCATAGGTAATCCAGTAACTAGAGAGCATGTGTACACGCCGCCGGAAGGTAAAGAAACTATTCTTGAGCATCTTTCCCGTTGGGAAGTTTTTGCTCATGAGCGAGAATTTGGGCTGGATCCCCTGATAAAAATGGCGTTGCTCCACTATCAGTTCGAGGCGATACATCCATTTTCCGATGGGAATGGCAGAACCGGACGGATTTTGAATGTGCTGTATCTGGTGCAAAGCGGCCTCCTAGATCAACCCATTACGTACCTTTCTGGTTACATAGTGGAACATAAAGATGAGTACTACCGACTGCTAAATGGGGTAACGCAAAAAGGGGCTTGGGGAGAATGGATAGAGTTCATTCTCAACGCTGTTGACGTAACTTCTAGGTGGACCGACTCTCTAATCACCAGTATTTACAACCTGCTGGACCGGACAATTTCCGAGCTGAATCAGACCAATCTGCCGGCAAGAGATTTAGCATTCCTGCTTTTTTCTAAACCCTATCTACGGTATGCGGATATGGTTTCTGGGCTGCAGGTAAGCCGTCCCACAGCCGCCAAATGGGCGAGCTCTCTGTCCGAAATGGGAATGATTAAGCGGATAAAAGCAGGAAAGAACGTAATCCTTATTAATCACCGCTACTTGGATATTCTGTTTACCACCGAACTGCCCAAGTAAACCTTAAGCGTCCCTGTTTGTTAGCCTCGCCCAGCTGGATGCCGGATCTTTTATGTCAGTAGCGTGTTACCTATGTGCTCTATATGTAAAGCAGTTTTACATATCGGGAAAACGTGTAAAAAAATCGGCGAATTTTTTACACGTTCCCGGTGCTGTCCAGCCAGCGGGAAAGGTTTTGCAAGCTTTCGCCGGCTTGGCAATACTTTAAAAGACAATGCCCACTACTTGAGAGGTTATCGATGCTTACTTGTCCCGAACCTGCGGAAAATCCCGTGCTGTGGCCCGGGGGAGCCAAGCGAGAGGAAGATGGGCAGCTTTCTTTTGCCGGACAAAAAGTAACTGAGCTGGCTCAAAGTTTTGGCACCCCCTCCTACCTATTTGACCTAGATGATTTTGCTGCGCGTGCCGAAACTATTGCTAGTGCGATGGCGGAAGAGTTTTGGGAAGGTTACGGATTTTCCGGTGCCAGCGTCTATTATGCCGGCAAGGCTTTCCTGTGTACCGCTTTAGGGGACGCGATCGCGAGGGCGGGGATGGGGATTGACACCGCCAGCCTGGGAGAACTTACAGTCGCGCTCAATCCCGCAATGGGGGCTGACCCTCAGAAAATCGGGCTGCACGGGA
>CAMYAU010000016.1 GCA_947253735.1 uncultured Varibaculum sp.
TGGGGGATCGCGCGGACGATTATCAGGCGGCTTGTAATATCGGTATTGACGTGATCGGGGTTTCCTGGGGCGCAGGAAGTCGCGACGAGTTCCCGGGATCCCCCTGGGTAAGTTCCGTATCAGAACTACAAGACATGCTGCTCACGACAAATTAATGGGAAAGGGAAAAATTTGATTAACCAGAACAAGGAAAGCTCACCGGATTGCGATTCGCAGATGCAACCCCAGATTCCAGATCCGCATCGCCCGGAAGATTTAGTCCGGCAGTTTCACGAGGTCTATGGACTGCCGATTCAGCATGATCAGCCGGAAGTTGATCGCGAGCGGGTACATATGCGGATGCGTCTGATATATGAAGAAGTGAGTGAGCTTACCGGCGCGGTTTACGGGGCGCAGGCACGGCGCCTATTGGAAGAAACTATTTCTTCTTTGCCAGATGACGGTACCCGGGACACGGTTGAGACCGCGGACGCCCTCGCTGATCTGGTTTATGTGATCTACGGGATGGCGCTGGAATGCGGGATATCTCTACCGGCGGTGCTGCGGGAAGTGCAGGCTTCTAATCTGTCCAAACTGGACTCAGAGGGTAAGCCGATTTACCGCGAAGATGGGAAGGTTCTAAAGGGGGAAAATTTCTTTCCTCCCAACATCAAAAAGGCGTTAAAAACTCGTATTCCACAGTAGGATGGTTACTAAAGAGTAATTCTTTTTGATACCGTAAGATAAAGTAGACTCGAAGGAACGATCGTTAGGTTGGTATGCCTTCATCTAGCTGCTCGCTTGGGTGGCGGATGACAGCTGCCGGTCTGATTTAGCTCGCATCTATTTTGGGAAACCCCAAAATGGGTAAAAGGGGAGGTAGCGTGGCTAAAGTAGTTGTCATTGGCGGCGGTTATGGTGGCATAACCGTGGCAGGTGGCCTGGATGACGTGGCTGACGTTACGCTGGTCGAGCAAAAAGACCAGTTTGTACATCACGCAGCGGCACTGCGAGCAGCGGTGGATTCGGTATGGGGGCATACCGTATTTATGCCCTATAGCCGGCTGTTGGAACGCGGCCAAGTAGTCCACGGCACTTGCATGCGTGTAGATGGTCGCACCGTATATGTCGCCGGCCATGACCCTATCGAGGCAGATTTTCTGGTACTAGCAACGGGAACCACCTACCCCTTCCCCGCAAAACACATGGTTTCCCAGGCCTCGGTAGCAAAAGCACGTTTGGATCAAACTCGTGATAACTTGGCACGCGCTAAACGGGTTATGCTGGTCGGTTCCGGCACCGTCGGCGTGGAATTCGCGGGTGAGCTTACCTCCACTTACCCAGATATGAAGATCATCATGGTTGACAAGGAACCCTATATTTTGGGTACTCCTGGATACCTGGATTCTTTACGCGAAACCATTACTGCCCAGCTAGAAGAACGTGGAATCGAGCTGGTGCTGGGGGCGCCGCTAGCCTATATGCCTCCGACGGACGTAGGAATGCTTTCCACTTTCCAGGTTGAGACCCTAGCTGGTGTACCTATCGAAGCGGATATGTGGTTCCTGTGCTACGGAGCTCAAACTTCTTCCGGTTATCTCCACGGGTCATATTCCCAGGTAATGCATGCCAATGGCACCGTTATGGTCGATGAGCACCTACGGGTCAAGGACATGGAAAATGTTTACGCAGTCGGTGATATTACCGATGTGCCGGAATCAAAGCGCGCAGATGCTGCTCGCGCTCACGCCCGGGTAGTGATCGCGAATATTCGCGATCAGCTTTCCGGTCGGCCTCCTTCGACAACCTATGCTCCGGGCAAGGAGTGGGTCATTTTGCCGTTAGGCCCTGATGGTGGTGCCTCACAGCTGGTTGACCCAGACGGTACGACGCGGATCGTCGGATCGGAAGAAACCGCTGAAATCAAGGGTACCGACCTGATGGTAACCATGATTCGCGGACAGCTTCACCTGCCCTAAGCATCCAGGTTGATTCGGAGCCCAGGGGGTAGTGTATCGTGGCTGACCGTTTACAACTGAAGTTCGATAATTTTGTCGGTGCGCTGCAAGCTCACTTGAATGCTGCGCGGAGCGCGGAAGATCCAGACTGTGATCCACAGGTAGCGCGGGCAGCAGAAAAACTAGAGGCGGCGTTTTCTGCCTACGACGAGGCTCTCTATTCTCAATTGGGCTGCGATCTGCCACTAGATATCTTCGAAGATGAAGATATCGATTCTGAAAGTCTGTTTGAGCATGTTGATCAAGTTTTAGAAGCTGATGAATCCAGCTACTTCGAAGCAGACGAAGAATATGATTACGATGACGACGATGAAGACGGTGACGATCTTCTAGACGAACCGGAAGAAATCCTCGACGAAGAATACGACTTTGACGAGGATGATGAGGAAGATGAGGACGACTAGGTTTCCCCAGTTCTCTTACTCGCTAGCCTCGTTTAAAGCTACTCGAATCTGGTGAGGAACATGCGCATCTGCTGCTTTTAATACTGCAGCAAATTGCCCAGCGCTGCGCGCTCCCGTTAAAGCACTGGTCACCCCAGGTGCATCCTTAACCCAAGCTAATGCCAGTTTTAATGGCTCCCACTCTAGACCCTCGGCTCCCGCTAATACTGCCTCGATAATAGGTTGATATTCGGAAGATAGATAAGGGGCTACAAAACCTTGTAGATGTTGGGAAGCTGCCCGCGAATCTGGCGGAATGCTAGTTTGATATTTTCCGGTTAGCACCCCTCTTCCCAATGGAGACCAGGCGATAAAGCTGGAATCAAAATGCTCGGCAGCGCCCAGTACTTCGTCTTCAACCTGGCGATTGACTAAAGAATATTCCCCTTGGACTGCGGCAATTTCATAGCGATCTTGTCCTAGCAATACCGCTAGTTCAGCCATTGCCCAAGCCGGGTAGTTTGAAACCCCGACGTAACGAGCACGTCCGGACCTCAGCGCCATCTCTAAAGCGGTTAAAGTTTCTTCTACCCGCACAAACGGATCGTAGTGGTGGACAAACCACACATCAATATAAGAGGTTCCTAGCCGCTGTAAAGTTTGATCTAGGCCGCGCAGTAGATTTGCCCGGGAAGCATCAACTGAAGGGGGATCTCCTGCTCTTACCCCAGCTTTTGAACAAATCACCAGATCATCACGGGAAAATTCCTCGTCCAAAAGGGTGCCGATAAGCTTCTCCGACTCGCCCTCCCCATAGGTAGCGGCAGTGTCAAGCAAGTTCCCTCCGGCATCTAGGAACATTCGTAACTGCTGGCTGGCCTGTTCTAGATCGGTATCTCGCCCCCAGGTGAGAGTCCCTAGCCCCAAGCTGGAAACCATAAGTCCGGTGCGACCTAATCTTCTTTTCTCCATACCCCCAGGTTAAGGGGGAAGCAGGTGAGAAGTTTTCAGGCACGGCGCAAGACACGTAAATAGACATTTGAGAGGGCGAACTTAGAGGAACGTAATCATAATCTCGGGCGGGAAACCGCAGGCGTGCACTATAGGTACTAGGCGGATAGGGAGGTAACAGAGAAAAGCTTGCCGGTGAGGTGAGAGAAAACACCTAAAGGGAAGGCGAGTAAGGAACGCTAAAACGATAGGCTTGGAGGTCGTGAATACCATTGAAGCCATAATCATGGGGCTGGTGCAGGGACTGACCGAATTCCTGCCAATTTCCTCCTCAGCTCATCTACGGATTTTAGGGGCACTGTTTGGAGATGACCCCGGTGCCGCCTTTACCGCGATCACCCAGATCGGAACCGAAAGTGCCGTCCTCATTTACTTTTGGAAAGATATTAGCCGGATAGTGAGTAAATGGTTCCAGGCTTTCACTCCCACTCGCAGTGGGGTTACCCAAAATGACCCGGATGTACGGATGGGGTGGATGATTATCGTCGGTTCTTTGCCGATCGGGATCTTAGGGTTGCTGGGACAAGATTGGATTGAAAAAGAGTTCCGCAATATGTGGATCACCGTGGCGATGCTTATCCTATTTGCTTTGTTTCTGGGGGCGGCCGACCGCTTTGGCAAGAAAGAGAAAACTCTTGATCATCTTTCCTGGGGACAAGCAATCCTTTATGGGTTTGCACAGGCCTTAGCGCTGGTTCCCGGGGTTTCCCGTTCGGGGGGAACTATTACTGCCGGTCGGCTCATGGGCTTTACCCGGGTAGCTGCAGCTCGCTACTCCTTCCTGCTGGCAATGCCGGCGGTTTTTGCTTCGGGATTTTATGAGGCCGCTAAATCGGTAGGTAACAATCCTGTCGGCTGGGGGCCGACGATCCTGGCAACGGTAGTGGCTTTCGCCGTGGGCTATGCGGTGATTGTGTGGTTTATGCGTCTGTTGGAAACTAAAACTTTCGCTCCATTCGTTGTTTATCGGCTAATCTTGGGGTCTGCAGTAGGAGTTGCGCTTGCCGCGGGGGCTCTCTCGGCTTTCGCTTAAAGTAAAGGAGATAAATATGGGGGCGGTTCTTTTCGATATGGACGGAACCTTGATTGATTCCGAACCGCTTTGGCAACGTACAGAAAGGAAAATAGTTGCCAGTTTTGGGAAAGTCTGGACTGAAGAGGACGGCGACACTCTAACTGGACATTCGCTTTTCGATAGTGCCTCCCTCATGATTGAGCTAAAAAGTCTGCCGCTAGAGCCGGAGAAGGTCGTGGACATGATGGTCGCCAATATGCACGAGCTCTATGTCTCTGAAGGGGTTCCCTGGATACCGGGAGCACGTGAGCTGCTGGGGGAGTTAGCCAGTGCCGGGATCCCAACTGCTTTGGTATCTGCATCCTATGAAATATTGGTGCACGATGTGTGTGCCAGCGCTCCGGAGGGATCCTTAGAAGTTATGGTGACGGGTTCGGAACCGGATATGCGGCAAAAACCCTCGGGGGATCCCTACCGGCTGGCGGCACAGCGATTAAAAGTGCCGATAGAAAATTGCCTGGTGGTAGAAGATTCTACTCCTGGTCTGGCTGCTGGCCAAGATGCCGGGGCGCGCCTGGCACTCGTCGGG
Organism: uncultured Varibaculum sp.; assembly: GCA_947253735.1. Taxonomy (GTDB): domain Bacteria; phylum Actinomycetota; class Actinomycetes; order Actinomycetales; family Actinomycetaceae; genus Varibaculum. The sequence goes on from CAMYAU010000016.1 coordinate 4,996, forward strand.
ACTGGGGAAGTACCGGGCATTCCAGCTGCCTGCTTTGACTCCGTGGGAGATATGCATCTAAGTGATGTCCGGGAACTTTTAGCTTAATTCCCCGGTTTCCTCGGCCTCTTCTTCTTGGGTGGAAAGTAATTGCTGCACTCCCTCACTAGAAATCTCGGGGGTGACCCCATCCATCAGGGGGCAATAGGCGCGATAATCACACCAATTACATAGCGGAGAGCGGCGTGGGGGAAAATAGCCTGAATGTGCCTGCGTAGAGATCTGCTCCCAAACTGCCAGGATTTCCTCGGTGGTGGCATCAATATCCGCGGGAGTGGGGGTGTAGGTGTAGACCTGCCGGTCCTTTAGGAAAAGCAGCTGCAAGCGAGTTGGCAGCTGGCCTTGCGTCAAGTACCACAGCAGTGCATAAAAGCGAATTTGGAACTGGTAGGGACCGATGTAGCGTTCGGCGGGAGCTTTGCCAGTCTTGTAATCCACGATCCGTACCAACCCGGTGGGAGAAATATCTACTCGATCAATATATCCATGCAGGTGCAGGTGGTTTTTATCGGTTACTCGCAAATATTTTTCCCGGTGCGCAGGGGCGAGGCGATCGGGGTTTTCCATTTGAAAATAGTTAGCGAGCAACTGGCGAGCTGTTTCTAAGAACTGGTTTTCGTCGCCTTTGTTTTCCCCGAAAAGTTCGGCGAGTAAATCTGGTTTTTCGCTAAGCGTTTTCTCCCAGGCTTCCCCCATTTTGTTACTAGCGGCGGCAAAAGTCCGTTCTTGAGCTGGAAGGTCAAATAGATTTTCTAATGCTGCGTGTACCAAAGTTCCCCGCTGACGCACCTGAGATTCTTTGGTAGGTAATTTATCTATCACTTGGAAACGGAACTGTAGGGGACAGTTCCTAAAAGTACCTATCCGGGAAGGGGAGAGGGCCGCGGTGCGCTTAGAAATGCTCATAAGAATATTGTAAGGTGCTACCTTATGCCCGGGAACCAGCAAGAAAAGCTAGGATTAGGGGGATGAATCAGATGGGAACTGAAAACGGGCGCGGGTGTTCCCGGGGAGCTAGCTCGGATGTACCGACGCGTGTGCGCGGAGCTTTTCGGCTAGGAGACCGGGTACAACTCCAGGGTGCCTCCGGAGATTTACATACCGTTACTATCACCGAAAACGGCTGGTTTAATACGGCGAAAGCTTCTTTCGCCCTCGCTGAGTTATTGGGGAGGGAAGAAGGCTGCCTGATTCGTTCCCGGGAAGGGCGCGAATTCTTGGCTTTTCGTCCTCGCCGCTTGGACTACACCCTGTCTATGCCGCGGGGCGCGGCAATTATCTACCCCAAGGATGCGGCACAAATCCTGCAGGATGCTGATATTTTTACCGGTGCTCGGGTTTTTGAATGCGGAGCCGGTTCCGGAGCACTCACGATTTCACTCTTGGAGATGATTGGAGAAACTGGACAGTTGGTTTCGGTGGAAGAACGCGAAGACTTCGCCGATATTGCCCAAGCCAATGTGGATATATGGTTTGGTCATCCTCATCCCGCTTGGCAGCTGCAACGCGCACGCCTAGGGGAAATAAACTTGGCTAGCATTTACGGTCCTCACTATTTTGATCGCGCCGTCATTGACCTGCTTGATCCCTGGAGCTATTTGGACGATCTCTATAACCTGCTGGTTCCCGGCGGGGTGCTCTGTTGTTACGTAACGACTGTAACCCAAGTGTCTACGCTGGTAGAAGCGCTAAGAAGTGATGGGCGATTTGGTTTTACCTGCACCGAGGAAACTATCCAAAGACAGTGGCATACCGAGGGACTAGCGCTGCGTCCCGAACATCAAATGGTGGGACATACTGGGTTTTTAGTGACCTGCCGGGTACTGGCAAGCGGGGCACGGCGACCGAAAAAACTCGGAAGTGCTCCTAAGGCTGCAAAGATAAACGGTGGGCAGTGGCGTCCGGAAGATGATTGGGAACAAGTACGTCTAGGCCAACGTAATCCCGCGGAGCGGAAGACGCGTCGGGTGCGTCGCGATGTAGTCAGGCGCGCCGATTATTGGGCTCGAGGAAACAGCGCTGCAGTAGATGCGCCCCCGCCAGAGCCGGAAACTAGCCCCGGGGCGCCCTCCTAAAATCTGTAATCATGGACAATCAAAGCAGGTTGCGAGGAAAACAAATAGGCTGAAAGCGGTTTATAGAAAGGACACTGATGCCAGATCTTAGCGAAAAGCAGTTGCAGGCGCTGAAAAGTGAAGTAACCTCTTTGAAGGGAAAAAATAAGCGTCTTTCCGCTGCCTTGGGAGCTGCTCGCGAACAAGTAGTTGCGATGCACCAGCAGCTGACAGATTTGGCTAAGCCGCCTGCGACAGTGGCCGTAATTGCGCAAAGCCCCCAAAAACCTGGTCAGGTGCGGGTGTTTTTAAATGGGAAACCGATGCTGCTTCAGGTACATCCCGATCTTAAAGATCAGCAGTTACGGGTAGGGTTAGAAGTTCTGGTCAATGAAGAATTGGTAGTTTCTAAGATTCTTTCCTATCCGCACACCGGCACCTTAGTGCAAGTCGGAGAAGTGATGCCGTGTGGCCGAGCCCTGGTACGCCTTTCAAATACCGACAGTGAAATCGTGTCCCTAGCTGACCCTCTAATCGGAAAAATCGAGGTGGGGGACTCGTTGCTGCTGGAAGGCCGCAGTGGAATCGCGGTGCAAAAGGTACAAAGGGGAGAGGTAGAACAATTACTGGCTCCCCAAGTCCCTAATGTTTCCTATAAACAAATCGGGGGATTGAAAAAGCAGATTGAAACCATTCGGGACGCGGTTGAACTTCCCTTTATTCATCCTGAACTTTATCGACGCTATGGTTTGAGCGCTCCGAAAGGGATTTTGCTTTATGGTCCGCCCGGATGCGGGAAAACTCTGATAGCCAAGGCAGTCGCCACTTCTTTAGGAGCTAACGCCCACGGGAAATCTTCCTACTTTTTGTCGATTAAAGGCCCGGAACTGCTCTCAAAGTTTGTGGGAGAAACCGAGCGGCAGATTCGAGCAATTTTTTCGCGGGCGCGCCAACTGGCCAGTACCGAACACCCGGTAGTGGTGTTCTTTGACGAGATGGAAGCGCTGTTCCGCACCCGAGGATCCGGTATTTCCTCCGATGTCGAAACCATGATTGTTCCCCAGCTGCTTTCCGAGATAGATGGGGTAGAAACCCTATCTAATGTGATTGTGATTGGGGCTTCTAACCGCGAAGACATGATTGATCCGGCGGTGCTGCGTCCGGGGCGTCTGGATGTGCGAGTGCGCATTGAGCGACCTAACTTGGAAGAAGCGGGTCAAATCTTTGATATCCATCTAGGGCAAAACGTACCGGTGGAAGCGGGGGGCGGAACTTCGCCAGGGCAAAGCCGTGAAAAGCTGCGAAAAAAACTAGTGACGTTGTTGGCAGAAGAATCTACCCGCACCCAGATATATGAAGTTGCCTATGAGAACGGTAAACGGGAAATTATCTATGCGAATTCGCTGCTTTCAGGGGCGATGATTGCCTCTATTGTGGAACGGGCAAAGAAAGCCGCCATTAAAGATTCGCTGCAGGATCCGGCAAAAATAAATGGTTTAAGTTGGAAGCACGTGGAAAATGCTGCTGAGGAAGAAATTCGCGAAACTGCAGCTTTGGGGGCTTCTATAGATCCGGGAGAGTGGGCGCGGACTCTGGGGGTCAGGGGCGCGCGGATTATCGATGTGCGTAGCCTGCAATAGGAGGAACCGTGAACGAAAGCGCCATTAATCGACCGCTGGGAACCGAAACCGAGTTCGGGATTATCCAAGTAGGAAATGTCTACGCTAACCCGGTGGCCCTTTCCACCCAAGTGGTGGCAGCCTATCGAGACCATTCCCGGCCTTGGGAGGCAGTAACTTGGGATTATGAGGGTGAAAATCCCTTGCAAGATATGCGAGGATTTTCGCTTAATCCCCGGGAGGCCGACCCTTCACAGCTCACCAATAATCCCGAGCAGATGGCGCCTTCCGGCCCGGGAGTACAAGCGGTTGCGCGCCCTAGTGCCCAAGAAGCCGCGATGCCTAAGCCAAGTGCCTGTGTACTGACGAATGGCGCGCGCCTGTATGTAGATCATGCCCACCCGGAATATTCTTCTCCGGAAACTCTGGGTCCCAAGCAAGGGGCACTCTATGATGCGGCGGGAGATCTGATTGCCCGCCGCGCCATGGAGCTGGCAGCAGCAAATGGTAACCAGATTGAACTTTTTAAAAACAATGTGGATGGGAAAGGCGCGGCCTACGGCAGTCATGAAAACTATTTACTACGCCGCGACTTGGATTTTTTCGATCTCGCCCAAAATCTGATTCCCTTCCTAGTCACCCGCCCACTTATTTGCGGAGCCGGACGCGTAGGTATTGGACAACGTTCTGAAAAAGCAGGTTTCCAGATTTCCCAACGCGCTGACTATGTGGAAAACGATATTGGGCTAGAAACTACTTTTAACCGGCCGATAGTTAATACCCGCGATGAACCCCATGCGGATGCTAACCGGTGGCGGCGACTTCATGTTATTGGTGGGGACGCTAATCGTTTCCAATACTCGACTTACCTGCGTTTAGGCTCTACTGCTGCCGTGCTGTGGCTCCTAGAAAACTCTGATTGTCCCCAGGTAAAACAGCTGGAAGAACTACGGATTACTTCTGATCCAGTAGAGGAAACCTGGGCGGTATCGCACGATCTTTCGTTAACTCACCGCCTTGAAACTGTATCGGGACCGCTGAGCGCCCTCCAGATTCAAAACGTCATCCGATCCGCTATCGCCGAGGCCTTAGAAGAACGCGGCGGGGCAGACGATGCTACCGCCGAGCTGCTTAAAGACTGGCAGCAAGTCCTAGATTCTTTGGCCACTGACCGTGAGTTGGCCGCCCGCCGGGTGGAATGGGTAGGTAAATATCAACTTTTAGCCCGAATGCGGCAGCGTTTAGGCTGCGATTGGAACCACCCCAAAATTCAGGCGCTAGATTTGCAGTGGGCGGCGCTGCGGCCAGGAATATTCGAAAATCTTTGTGCCGCTGGAATGGTGGAGCAACTGTTTTCAGCGGAGGAAGTCTCGCAAGCGGTTTCCCTGCCTCCTCGTGGAGGGAGATCCTGGGTGCGGGGGATGGCAGTAGCGAACCTGCCAGAAGTTAAGAAAGGGTCTTGGCAGTCGCTACTCCTAGATTTAGGAGGGGAGCAGCTTTTACGCTTCAGTTTAGGGGATCCGGCTCGCCCTGCCTCCGCAGCCGAAGCGCGCGCCCTCGAAAATGGGGACGCGACTGCTTTTGCCCGTGCCCTTGGCGGAGAAAAGGAAAAACCGGCAGAAAAATTTTAGGCTTAACCCAAGTAGGAGGAAATAACCTTGGTACAGGAACAAATAAACGCTCCCGGCGGGAAAAATAACCATATTGACGAGGGGGTAGAAGCTGCGCAGGCACAAATCAATGCGCCCGCAATTGACGCCCTATTAGAGCAGATAGATACGGTAATGGAAACTGATGCGCAAGCCTTTGTGGAAGGTTTCGTACAAAAAGGTGGGGAGTAATCCTTGCGTAGGATTTTCGGGATCGAAACCGAGTACGGGATAACCTGCGCCACGCCAGGAGGCAGGCAGCCCCTGGATGCAGAGCAGGCTGCTCGCCGCCTCTTTATGCCGGTAGTCAATCGCCATCGCTCTTCCAATGTGTTTTTAGGTAACGGGGGACGGCTCTACCTGGATGTAGGGTCGCATCCCGAATACGCTACTGCCGAATGCGACTATTTAGCGGATTTATTGGCTCAAGACGTTGCGGGGCAAGAGATTTTTTCCGATCTGGTAGCCGCCACTAATCAGCAACTGCACGCTGACGGAATCAACGGACAGATTCACCTTTTTAAGAACAACCGTGACTCCCAGGGCAATTCGTGCGGCTGCCACGAAAACTATCTTTTGCATCGCTCCGCAGATTTTATGGGAATGGCTGACGCGCTGATTACCTTCTTTATTACCCGGCAAATCCTGGTGGGAGCGGGGATGGTAGATGAAGAGGGCGGCTATCATTTTTCCCAACGTGCCGACAAAATGTATGACCCGATTTCGGCGGCCACTACCCGGGCGCGTCCTATCATTAATACTCGCGACGAACCGCTGGCAGATTCCAGTCAGTATCGTCGCATGCACGTGATCGTGGGTGATTCCAATATTTGTGAAGCCACCACCGCCTTAAAAGTGGGGATGACCATCGCGCTTTTGGATGCCATTGATTGTTCGCTAAATCTAGCCGATCTGGCTATCGCTGATCCTATGAACGCGATTCGTGAAATCAATGCGGATCTAAGTGGACGGGCGCCGCTAAAACTGAAGGCAGGCGGATACCTGGATGCGGTTGAAATTCAAAAACGCATCTTGAATCGGGTGGTGAATACTTTAAGTGATGCGAGAGAGCTGGAGGCTACTCGGGAGCGGGTAAGGGTTGGCGATTTTGATCCTCTGGAACTTTGGGGGAGGACATTAAAGTGTTTCGAGGACGAAGACTTCCGGGCGGTGCAAACCGAGATCGATTGGGTGATTAAGCAGAATCTTTTAGAACAAAGCGCAAACCGCCACCAAGTTCCCTTACAATCACCGCTAATAGCGCGGTTAGATTTGGCTTACCATGACATTACTGCCGCTGGTCTAGCCCCGGCGCTGACTAAAGCAGGGCTAATGCGTCAGTTGCTTACAGAGGAAAAAATTGAGTCCGCAAAAACCTATCCTCCCCGCACTACCAGAGCAAATATCCGGGGCATGATTTTGCGTGAAGCGGAGCGGCTGCGGCGAGATGTTTCTGTAGACTGGATACACGTACGCATTGATGAATCAAAATTGCCGACAGTGATGCTAGGAGATCCATTTGCCTCTGAAGGCGAAATCCTAGATAAATTACTAGCAGAGTTGCAAGAGAGGTCGTGAACTAGATGGACGCTAACGCGGGAATTCACGGCAACGATATGCAAAAATCTGTTCCCACCACCCATCCTCAGCTGCAAAAAGAGTCTCGTGGAAACAATCGGGGAGTAACTGACGAATTGAAGCGGTACTTTCCCCCGCGCAAAGTAGCAGTTCCTGCGAAGAAACGTTCTGTCCCTTTCCATATTTTGCGGTGGTGGCCGGCCTTAGCAGCCGTGGTCGCTGTGGCTGCCGCAGTAGTTTTAGGGTTTTATTTATGGCAAGCCGGCCGTACGCAGGAAATAAACGGGTTATCTACCCAGGTGAAAGTGAGTGGTCAACTGGGAGAACAACCGGTAGTGCAGTTTCAAGGGCGGCTGCCTTTTACTTTGCCTAATTCGCGGGTGGCTATTCGTGGTCTGGGACCGCAGGTACAGGAAAATCAAGATGTACGGGTAATGGTGAGCGTTTACCAGGGTGAAACTGGACAGCTGGTTTCCCAGGGAGGGAAACCGCAACTATTTGCAGGTAAAGCCAATGCTCATACTTTGCCGGGTGGATTATTGCCGGAAGTTATCGGTAGGAACGAGGGATCGCGCCTGATTGTGCATCGCCCCGCTACCGCTAGTGACGGAAAAACATCCATGGAAGTTGACGTTATTGATGTTCTCCCTACTGCGGTTTATAAGTCTCAATTGCAGATTCCGGAAGCGGCGGGGGTAAATTTCACCTTCCCCGGGGGACTGCCCCACTTTGAGTCAGCTACAGAAACCAAGCCCCAGGAGGCCGCTACTTTCGTGCTGGTGCCGGGTAAAGGGGAACAGTTAGACCCGCGTAAGAAGATCTTGGTCCAGTACGGGGTATGGGAACTGGACTCGGGTAAGAAACGTGCCTACACCTGGGGTAATGCTGGTCCGCAGGCGATTGTGGGGGGAAGTACTTTCCAGTCTTTGTCCCAACAGCTAACTGCTTTGCGTGCCAACTCGCGAATTTTGGCGATTATTCCCGCTGATCAAGCCACTGGTGATAGTGCCTTAGTGGTAGTTATGGATGTATTGGCCTGCGCGAAATAAGGTAGCGGTAATCGAGGTATCCCCGGGATTTACCCCTGCTTGCCAGTCCGCTAGGCGACAGCTGGAATCGCCTTAGGCTGTAGTTTTCTACACTGAAGATATTGAACCTATTGAGGAGAGTTAAATGACAGTAGCGATCAGGGTGATTCCTTGCCTAGATGTTGATCAAGGGCGGGTAGTCAAGGGCATTAATTTCCAGAACCTGCGAGATGCGGGAGACCCAGTGGAATTGGCGGAACGCTACAGTGATGAAGGTGCAGATGAAATAACTTTCCTGGATGTGTCAGCCTCTAAAGAGGGGCGCGCCACCATGGTGCAAACTGTGCAGCGCTGCGCCGAGCAAGTATTTGTGCCGCTTACCGTGGGCGGGGGTGTGCGCTCGGTGGGGGACGTAGAGCAGCTTCTGGGAGCAGGTGCCGATAAGGTGGGGGTTAATACTGCGGCTATCGCCAACCCGGAACTAATCGATCAGATAGCTAAGCGTTTCGGTAATCAAGTGTTGGTGATCTCGGTCGATGCTCGCCGCTGCCCGGCGGGAGTAGAAACTGCTAGCGGATTTGAACTTACTACCCATGGGGGCACTCGCTCTACCGGTATTGATGCTCTTCAATGGTGCTCTGAGATTACTTCCCGGGGTGCCGGCGAGATTCTGTTGAACTCTATGGATGCTGATGGAGTGAAAACTGGCTTTGACCTGGAAATGCTAGGACAGGTGCGCTCGCGGGTATCCGTGCCTTTGATTGCCTCTGGGGGAGCGGGGAAAGTTGAACATTTTGTGCAGGCAGTCCAGGCCGGGGCCGATGCGGTGTTAGCGGCCAGTGTTTTCCATTTTGGAGAGGTCGAGATTTCGGCGGTGAAAGCAGGACTCAAGGAAGCGGGATTTGAAGTTCGATGAGTAAAAAAACTTTAGATCCGCAGGTTGCTAGCCGTTTAAAGCGAGATGAGGCGGGTCTAGTGTGTGCAGTGATCCAGGATTGGCAAAGCGGGCAAGTCTTAATGGTCGGGTATATGAATGACGAAGCCCTGCGACGCACGCTAAGTACCGGTCGGGTTACTTTTTGGTCGCGTTCGCGCCGCGAATATTGGCGTAAGGGTGATACTTCCGGGCATGCGCAATACGTTAAGCGGGTACAGATTGATTGCGACGGGGATGCTTTACTGCTCCAGGTGGATCAGGTGGGGGCGGCCTGTCACACCGGGGAGCGTAGCTGTTTTGAGGCTGGCGGGGAGCTGCCTGCCTGCGTCGGGCAACGCCCAGTTAACAACTAGAGTTTTTACTGAAGGTGACAAAAACATAATATGGTCTTGGAGGTGATGCTCAGATGAATGCTCTGGAACGTCTGCTTGCTGGCGTGCGCCAAGAGGTGGCCCGGCGCGAATCTGAGGTCAGTCTTACCGAGATAAAAAAGATCGCGGAAAAACGCCCTCATCCGCAAGATGGACTCCGTGCTTTACGCAGCGAGGGCGCAGTTTCGGTAATTGCGGAAATAAAACGAGCCACTCCCGGAAAAGGATTTTTGCGGGAACTATCCGATGTGGGCGCACTGGCGCGAGCTTATGAGGCAGGGGGAGCCGCGGTTATCTCGGTTTCCACCGAAAAGAACTTTTTTTGTGGATCTATCGAAGATTTACGACAAGTGCGTGCGGCAGTAGAGGTGCCGGTGCTTTATAAAGACTTTGTAATCACCCCCTACCAGGTACATGAAGCCAGAGCGCTAGGTGCTGACCTAATCCTAATTCTGCAAACTTCAGCGGAACCGCTGGTAGTAACTTCTCTAGTGGAGCGGGCACACTCTTTAGGTTTGACCGCAATTGTTGAAGTACATTCACGGCTAGAAGCTTTTCACGCCTTAGAAGCGGGAGCCAGAGTGATTGGGGTGAATGCTCAAGATCTGCGCACTCTAGATTTCAATATGGATACCTTTGCACAAATCGTAGACGTGATTCCCGAACAGGTGGTGGCAGTGGCTGAATCAGGGGTGGCTGGCCCACATGATGTATTTACTTACGCCCAACAAGGCGCGGATGCAGTTCTGATCGGTTCGGCCTTGGTACAGTCAAATGATCCGCAATCGTTGGTGGCAGAAATGGTGGCGGCGGGAGCCCATCCAGCTTTGGCGACTTCCCGTAAGTGCCGTATCAGCCGCGACAAGAAACACGACTAGAAAGTTATGGGATGAACCCGTTTTTTATTGCCTCTCCCTCCCAAGGTGTCTGGTATTTAGGACCGATTCCCCTACGTGCCTATGCCTTTGCCATCCTCCTCGGCGTCTTTTTGGCCTGTCTATGGGCTTCCCGGCGTTATAAAGGACGCGGAGGTGACCCGGAGGTAATCGTGGACTTGGCGATCTGGGTAGTTCCCATCGGTATTATTGGAGCCCGGATCTACCATGTTTTGAGTAAGTGGCAAGACTATTTTGGCCCTACTGGCGATCCCAGAGAAATCCCGCTGATCTGGCATGGTGGTCTAGCTATTTGGGGAGGGGTGATCGCTGGGACTATCACCGCCTGTTTGGTGTTGCGGCACCGCCAGTTGAAAATCGCTCCGGTGGCCGATGCAATTGCCCCGACGATACTGGTGGGGCAAATTTTTGGTCGCTTAGGTAACTATTTCAACCAGGAACTTTTTGGTCGTCCCACCACTTTGCCTTGGGGGCTACAAATTGATCTACAGCATCGTCCGCTCGGTTTCGAACAATACGCGACTTTTCACCCGACTTTCCTTTATGAAATGTTGTGGAATCTAGCAGCGATTGGGGTGTTGCTATGGATAGAGCGGCGTTTCCGTCCACGCGGCGGCATGATGATGGGGTTCTATCTGTGTGCCTATAGCTTGGGGCGTTTTTGGGTAGAGAATTTGCGGATGGATCAGGCTAACCAGTTCCTAGGCTTGCGAGTAAATGCTTGGACTTCTCTGCTGATGTTTGTCCTAGGGATGGCACTGGCGCTCTGGTGCTACCGCCAAAATTTCTCCCGCCGGCAAGAGAATAAAATTAAAGAAGACGCCTTGGAAACCCCAGATAGCGACGCTAAATCAATATCACAATAGCGATATTAGTGCTGGCTCAAGCGGGTTAGTCCTTAATTGGGGTGGAAACACTGCCCGAACTAGCTAGGATAGGGGTATGCGCAGAGCGAAGATTGTATGTACTTTAGGGCCGGCGACTAACTCTCCGTCCCAAATCGAAAAACTGGCTAAGGCTGGGATGAACGTGGCGCGGATTAACCGTTCGCACGGCAGCCAAGAAGAAGCAGAAGTAACTATCGCCAATATTCGGCGGGTGGCCTTGCAAACTGGTAATGCCATCGCGGTGCTGGTGGATTTACAAGGACCCAAAATTCGTTTAGAAACTTTCGCCACGGGTCCCCAGACTTTAGAGAAAGGCGATACCTTCACGATTACCACCCGGGATGTTCCCGGGGATAAAGAAATCGTGGGCACCACTTTCAAGGGGCTACCGGGGGATTGCCACCCCGGCGACGTCCTCTTAATAGATGATGGAAACGTACAGGTACGGGTGAAAGAGGTCACCGATACGGATGTAGTTACCGAGGTAGAAGTACCTGGGGTGGTCTCCGACCATAAGGGACTTAACCTGCCGGGAGTGGCGGTTTCGGTACCGGCGCTTTCTGAAAAAGATCAGGATGATTTGCGCTGGGCGCTGCATCAGGGCGCCGATATTATTGCGTTATCTTTTGTGCGTAGTGCCGATGATTTTGAGGATGTTAAGCGGATTATGGACGAGGAGGAAGTCCATATTCCGGTTATCGCCAAGATTGAAAAGCCGCAGGCAGTTGAACGGCTAGTGGAAATTGTGCAGGCTTTTGATGGCATTATGGTAGCGCGCGGTGACCTAGGGGTAGAAATGCCGTTGGAGGCGGTACCGCTAGTACAAAAACGAGCCATCGAGCTGGCTCGCCGCTATGCCAAGCCGGTTATTGTGGCCACTCAGGTTTTTGACTCGATGATTCATAATCCCCGTCCCACCCGCGCGGAAGCCTCGGACTGCGCGAACGCGATTTTGGATGGGGCCGATGCGGTGATGCTGTCGGGAGAAACTTCAGTGGGGGCCTACCCGATTGATGCGGTGCGACTGATGGCGTCGGTTATTACCAACGTGGAAGAAAACGGGGGAGATCGGATTGCTCCGCTGACTACCTATGCTCATGATCGCGCTGGGGTACTTTCGATTTCAGCGGCTCGAGCAGCTGAAATGCTGGATCTAAAGTTCATGATTGCCTTTACGCAGGGCGGCACTACCGCGCGTACTATGTCGCGTCTACGTTCGCCGATTCCGATGCTGGCTTTCACACCGTTAGAAGCCACGCGCAATCAGTTGGCGGTTTCTTGGGGGATTCACACTTACCGGGTTCCTAATGTAACGCACACGGACGATATGGTCTGGCAAGTTGACCAAGTGCTGCAGGCGCAGGGATTAGCTAAGCGTGGAGACCAGGTAATTATCCTCGGCGGGATGCCTCCGGGGGTGCCGGGTTCTACCAACTCGATGCGGATCCATACAGTAGGGATGGAAACCGACTATCGCTAGTACTTTACTGCTTATTTTTAAGGGCGGGCAAAGTATTTTTACGCTGCCTCAGGGTATCTTGCCCTGTGGCGCGCAGTGAGTTAGCTAACCACGGTTGACAATACCTGGATGGTAAAATATAGTTGAACGCTTGTTGAAGTTTTCGGGTTTTCCTGAAAACTTGGTTGACTGCGTGTCATCTATGTGGTGTCATGAAGTTGGCCTAAACAGGCAGGGTTCTTTGGAACCCCGGGGTTACCGGTGCGGACAATGTGCCAACCCCGTGAGATGAAGAAGTGAATGGAGTATCAAAAATGGAAAAATTTAACATTGTCGAGGCAGGCACTGGCCGTCAAGCAAACAATCTGCTGATTAACACTATCTCTGATGCGATCAGCCCCTGGTTTGCGGATGTTAGTCAAAACCGTCAGGTGCGCGAAGCAATAGCGGCTCTAGCAGATGAATCTCTGCGAGCTCGCGCGGCCCAGTATTTGGGGCTGCAACTGCGCCCGGCCGCCTAAGAGGGTGCCTGTAGCAGCCTTAGAAATCTAAGTTTCTTAGGTGCTGCAATAAGCGATCAGGTTCCCCCGCGAGGATCTCGCGGGGGAACCTGTTTTAGTTGCCAGATATTGTGGGCTAATCCCGGGCTAATGCTTACTTTGGGGCTAATGCTCGTATTGCGAGCTAGACCTACCCGCTTAAACCGGGAAAGCCTAGCCCCGTTATTTTGCCGGCTACCCCTGGAAATGTTTTTCCAGTCAATCCGACGATTGTTTCGCTGGCTAAGCCTGGTGGTTTTCCCAAAGTAACTGTTCTAGCGGTTTGCGTTCTCGGTTTTTAGTCAGGCTCGCTGGGGCTTTACCTACAGTGCACATCGTGAAGGGCACGTAGGGAGCGGCGATCTGGAACTCCCGGCAAACTAGCTCCCGATCAAAAGTGGCAAAGGGGCGCATATGTAGCCCCATGACTTCGGCTTGCAGCAACATATTTTGCACTGCGCTGCCCAGGTCGTAGGGACCGAAATCTAGACCGTGGCGGGATGGATATTCCTGATGAATGTTAAGAATCAGCCCGGACGCATCAAGCGCCCAATCCGAAAAACCGGCTACTGCCCGGCGCAGAATCTCGTAGTTTTCATCGCCGCGAATCCCGGGAACAAACCACCATTCTTGAGCATTCATTGCCGAGGGCGCCCAACGTGCCGCCTCTAAAAGCTGGTTCATATCCTCGCTGCTTATCGAAAAGTCAGGGTCGTATTCGCGCGGACTCCAGCGCCTGCTAATGATTTTAGAAATATCAGTCATGTTTCTATCATAAACAGCTGCCCATAAAACGGCAGTAACAGCAAAAATAAATGTTTGGGCCGACAGGATTTGAACCTGCGACCCCGTGGTGCCTCATGTCAATTTGAGCGCGAAAGTTTTTTAGGTGGCTTGGGTTTTGATGCCCGTGGTGAGTTTGTTTTTGTTTCTCGCGTATTTTTTTGTGTCTTGGTTAGGAGTTGCTAAGTTGGGGTTTTGGCCAGGTCGGTGAGGATGCTTTGATAGCGCAGGATCTCGCGGGTGAGTTCAGCGGGATTAGTGATCTCACGCAACTGGCGTAGCTCGTGTATTTGCG